>JAKQYE010000190.1 GCA_023356605.1 Trichodesmium sp. MAG_R02
AAGATAGCCATTTTATCTTAGTATTTTGTGCCTATACTTTTATCATTTGCCATCAACTAACTGGAGGATTACTTTGGCGATGGGCAAATAAACCTTTAAAGACATTTACTGAAGCAATGGATGCTTTTCGTACAGCTATGTCTTTCCGTTTTTTAATTGGTTGACTAATAATCGTATTGGTTTTTGCCTCTCACAGAGAGAGTTTGGGCTATATTTGGGCTTGAAAATTGTGTAAGTCCCACTAGTGCTATGGTTAAAGACTTTAGTTATTGAGTAGCTCTAACACAAAGGGGATACTTTATTGCTATCTGCTTGCTATAGTAATCCACCTATAGGTAGCAACATATATAATGATAATAATAATAACATATCCAGTCAAAAGAAATAAAAAGAGCCAAGGCTTGTCTTAATGATTTTGTCGAGAAAATCCTACCGTGAAATTAAAGAATTATTAAATGTAACTCAGCAGTTTTATTAGTGAATGGAAAAATCAAGCACTGTTTCATGGCGTAGAAAGTTTAAAGCTTCAATTATATTGGAACACAAGGTTACTTAAGAACAAAACCCTGTAGAAGATATTTGGTTACAAAGCAAAAATTTCATTACTGCATTCTATCATCTTTATAGTTCTTCTAAAATAGTTAAGTGGCTATTTAAATTTTTTGCAAATGGTCAAATATTTGATTTTCCTAAACTTTTTCAGTATGGAATTTTGCGACAACCACCCAGAGAATTGCTATATTGTTAATGTTAATTATTCTTATGTCTATTTCTACTGGAGTTTAGAATAAATTTTGGAGTCTTCAAATAATCTACTCAGAAGGAAGGAAAACTTCAAACTTAAAACCAAAACATAATATAAGCTTTGGCCATCATAGAATAAGTGATAGATATTATTTGTCTTTTTTGGTGAGTTTGGATTAGGGTTGCATTATTCAAACTCCTACCAAAGTCTTGCGATCACTTAATTAACCCATAGCATAGACTCAGGACAACTGACTAAAAATCATTACAATGCTTATGAGTGAAGGGTTTTAGTGAATTTAGCTAATGCTCCTATTTTCCCTCGGCAAATTTCAGGCCAACTATAATTAATTAGTCTAAATTCCAGTTTCTACCCTACTCCCCCTCTACAAGCTATGCTTTATTTACATCTTAACCTAACACAAAACTTGACAAAATAGACAAGTTATGCATAAGTACTTGAGAGAATTTTTCCGGGGACAAAGTGTGTTTAGATAATACTTTTTTTAAAGACTTAAGTAGTTTCGTCTAGCTAACATACTTTTTCTTCCTTCTCCAGGTCCTCCTCCCCTACTTAACCTCCACCGGAGGGGTTAAGAGTTGCTCCCCTGCTCAATATCAGGGTAGAAAAGTTTTCGAGTAATAGTATAACTAATTTTATTCCAAAACTGGATAAAGCTCAATAATTATCAATTTATTTCTTACTTCTTACTTCTTACTTTAATACTCAATAGGTAAACCATAACATTCGAGAATTGAAGTATCTCGGAGAAGATTTTGAATAGAATTATCTACTTGAATTTGACCACACTGCAAAATTAAAGCACGTTCAGTCACTTTGCTAACCCAGTTTAAATCATGGGAAGCAATTAAAATAATTTGCACTGGTAATCGTAAAATAATTTCAGCTAAATTACGCCTCCATAAAGGGTCAAGGCCATTAGTAGGTTCATCTAATATTAAAATTTCTGGTTTTAATGCTAAAACTGCTGCTAAAGCGGCCAATCTTTTTTGACCTCCTGAAAGTTCATAAACAGAACGATTTGCATATTTTTCTAAACCAAATTTTACTAACAAATTATCAGCAATTTCTTTAGCAGCTCCTAGAGATAAACCATAGTTAAGCGGACCAAAAGTGATATTTTCTAAAATAGTAGGCATAAATAATTGGTCATCAGGATTTTGGAAACAAAAACCTATCCGACTACGCACTTGGGATAAGGTTTTTTGTTGTAGGAGAATTCCTTGAATCCAAATTTCACCAGATAAAGGTTTTTTCAACCCTACTAAAGTTTCCATAAAAGTGCTTTTTCCTGTACCTGTAGACCCTAATAAAGCAACCCTTTCTCCTGGTTTAATTGTTAATGAAAGACTGCGTAAAACAGGTTCATTTTGAGGATATTGAAATAATAAATTTTTAACATAGACTCCAGCTTGTGATTTATCCTTTTGCATTTGATAAATAAATAGTTATTAACATAGGAATAGGAATTTGACTAAGCACTGAGAAATACTAAGTAGTATGTTTAGGAAATCTCATAGCAAGATTTCCGCAGACAACCCTAGGCAAACAGCTTTTTTTTTATGAATACATTAAACACATCTGCTACGGATAATTAAGGTCTTCAGACATACCTGCCCCAAGCATAGAAGAACTTTTAAAATCTAGCTAAAAAATGTTTCTGCAACAATCAAACTAATAGCAATTATCAGAGATAATAATAGATATATTACATTATGGCCAAATTTAAAATCATTTCTCGCAGTAGAATATATGGGATGACTTTCCTTATTGAATACATTGCCATAACCACGCAGTAACATTGCTTCATAAACTCGCTCTGCTTGTTGATAGCTTCGCACCAAAAGACTACCAATAAGAGCAGCATAAACTGATAAATTTCTCCAACTAATTTTGTCGCTTTCAAAACCTCGTAATTTAGTAGCTTTCAACATCATGTTAAGTTGGTTGGATAGCTCAAAAATATAGCGATAAGATAACATCAACATATCCGTAATAATAGGAGAAATTCCTAGGTTTCTCATTCCTTTTAAAGTTATTAAAAATGAACTTGTACCGAATAAAGTTAAACAAGTAGTCATAATAGCAAAAAAACGACTAACAATTAATATAACTGCCAGACATCCTTCTTGGCGAATTGTCAAAAATCCGAATTGTAAAACAATTGTTTGACCGGATATAAAAGGTAATAAAAGGATTACTCCTAGCAAAAAAAATCCTGGATAACGTAACCGATTAACTAAAAATGATAGAGGTAGCTTTGAGATTCCATAAAGCATAATGGTTAGGAATAACATTAATGCTATTAAATACCAACTCTTAACTGTAGCAAAGGCAAACATTAATGAGATTAAACCAATAAGTTTATATCTTACGTCCCATCTATGTATTGGGGAGTTTAAATTAGCATATTCATCTAAAGCAAATTTCATTACTATACCAATCTTTATTACCTAATATAGTTTTAAGCATTTTTGTTGTGGGGCCCTAAAAAAATAGATATCAGCTATTAGTTAAAGTCAAAATTATTGGTCATAAAGAATTTAATTTCTTTAAATTCACTAACACTTTTTTGTAGTGCTATACATAATATCTTTAGCAATGAAAAAGAGCAAAAAAGGAAAGAAAAAACTACCTGAAGTCTGGCTTCTCAACTTATTTAAGAAGGTAAAAGTTCTGGCATTACTCGGTGCATAAAACTGATAATCATAGCAGTTAAAATTCCTTCGATTCCCATCAAAGGAATATGAGAAATCATTAATCCATAAATTGCTTTCTGCTCCAATGAAACATTGAACCCAGATGGAATATTTGTAATAATTAGACTAAAAAATATCAAACTTGAAACTCCAATGGCAGTCGCTCCAGCAATAAATCCAAAAATTTTCATTGATAAATTATCCCTGATTTTATTCCCTAAAATGTGACGCAATTGAAATATTTGATAAGCAAAAATTGCTGGTATACCCATAATTATAGCATTAATCCCTAAAGTAGTCATACCACCATGCCCAAACATGATTCCTTGGAAAAATAAACCAATTAATATAGCTGGAAAAGCATAATAACCTAATACAGCTCCTAATAATCCATTTAAGACTAAATGAACACTGCCTATTGGCATAGGAATATGAATACTAGAAGCCACAAAAAATGTGGCTGTTAATAAAGAAGCTTTGGGAATACTAGCTTGAGGATTTGGTAAACGATTAATTTTGCGTAGAGAATACCAGGTAATTAGAGAAGTAAGCCCATAACTACTAATACAAAGGCGAGCTGGCAGAATACCTTCTGAAATATGCATTGTGAAAATTTAAAATTATGCTAATGAAAGTTAAATCTTGAGTCTACAATTATAGTTGTAATAAACAACTAACAAAAAGTTAGGAACAAAATTCTAAACACATTCTTATGATTAGTCTTGAGTCTGAAATCGCCAGAAAAATAAAGCAGTTCCTACAAATCCCCACATAACACAACCTATCATTAATCCTATTTGCAGTGGATTGTAATCCCTAGATGTACTTGCTAAATGATAGTCACTGTTGTTAATATTTTTCTTGGGATAATCTTCAGACTTGTCTACTTTAAAAGGAACAGTAACTAACTCCCCATGACCAGCTTGACGCACCTTTATTTCCCAATATCCAGGCTGAGAATAATCAGGGGCAAAAATAAAATTTCCCTCCTCATCAGTTATACCTTTTAACCAAACTTTATTAGGAGCATTAGGAGCATAAACTTTCACTGGAGCATTAGCTAGAGGACTACCAGTATCATAAACAGCATTAATCTTAATTGCTTGAGTAACTTGATGTTGAATTTTCACTCCATGAGGGTTCGCTTTTCCCTGTAAGCTCAGTAAAGATAAAAATACTAAAGGAATAACAAATTGCCATTTCATGTCTTACCTCTATTGATAATTGCTTCATAAATTTTGCCATCCCTTATTCTTAAATGATTTTTTGTGTAATGGGATTGATTTTATAGAAAATCCTGAATTGCTCAAGTTAATTTCTACTATATACTTTCTATTTTTGATTTTTGGTTTATCAAACTCCACATGGGAGAAATAATACTAAATCCACTTTAGTTAGAGGATATTTTTAAAGTTACAATCATTGTTAAATAAGGGATTTGAGGATGGCACAAGCCTGCCTTTATACCCACAGGCCTAATTTATTGCCACATGAGAAAAATTTTATCCTGTAAAACATCTTACATTCTACTAGAATTAGTTAACCAAAAATATAGGGTTATCAATATTTTCTGATGACAAAGAATTAGCCAATGTTTTTATAGCTATTCCTTATAAGGAATTTCTCAAACCCTATAAGGAATTTCTCAAAACCTTTTTTTTGAAGTGGGAAGGATGGGAAATGGGGGGTAGAGAGAATTATCAGAAAATTGCGGAATTTGAAAAAAACTGATTTTTAAATAGATTTTTAGAAGGGTTTTTCTCTGAACAAGGGATACAAAAATAAGTCGTTTAAATGTAGAAAAGTAGATTATATCCCTACCATATAGAGCTTTTGAGGTTGATAAACTACATCGTCACAACCAAAACCTTCTAGGGACCTTGCATAACAAAAATGCAAACGTCCCTACTGTGGTCTACTAAAATGAAAACTGCTGTAATCTAGCCATATCTGCTTCAACTTTTCCTACTGTAGCGATCGCTCTCAAAAGAGCAAAGCCTAATACTGCTTCATAAAACTGATACAAAACGTCAAAAAAAGTAACCAATTGATATTGGTAGTCCTGAAGATGTCAGGATATGGGTTTATATATCCGTAGAGTTGCCATAAGGTAGAGAAGACAAATCATTCTTGTTTGCCACTGCCTTGATGTTCACTTCCTAGCTTCTACAGTGACTTTCGGCAGTATGACCTCCACAAGTATCAACCCTCAAGCAGACTACATTTCTCACTCTTTAATATTAACCAGATAGACCCTATTCTGAGTAGTTAAGGGTTCTCATGGTTAATAGTATCAGGACTAACGCAAAGATACTAATTGTAGTGTAAGTATGTGAAATAATTGCCAAAAATACATTATTAATAGCAGTACTACGTAAGTCCTGAGTATATCTCTATAGATGACCAAATTAGACATCTCCAAAATCAAAAATAAGGTAAAATAACTACTAAAATCTGGTGTTGGTGAATCAAGCTATGAAACCTAAACTTGACCAAATATAAAAAATTATTTTCAGTTAATAGTTAAGTGATTGCTATTAAAGCACAATCATAACCAAAATTACCAGCACCAAAATTCTATCTGACAATATTGCTGTAGTTTTTAGCTCAATATATTGTCAGCTTATGGAGTACAACATAGACCAATATTAGCGACTCGTTTATATTGCTTGGCCAACTCAATTATACCAATTTCGAAAAACTTTGCTATATTTGAGTCTTCTATTTCCAAATAGTATTTATTAACGTAGTTTTATTGTTAAATAACCTCTGTGATTTTTCTAGTTATTTTTACCACCTTCCGAGGATAGTATTACTCTTGATAAACTATATTACACTCTTGTAGCAATTATTTTAACACTTAACTTTTCTAATTAGTTGACCCTGTAATTTAGCTAGTTTATTTTGTATTTGATGATAGTGTTTAAGACTGTTGAAAACTTTACTAGTGCTAAGGACACATTAGGGAAAAAATAATAAAAAATGAGGGAATATCATATATTATTCTTAACAAGAATTGCTCCACTGGGTAGTTGATAAGCATCTAACTCTCCCCGTTTCCACATATTCCAAGCTGTCTTGTAACAAACTCCTAAAGATTTTGCATTGGATCAGATAATTTCTTTCATAAACCCACTTATGGGAATCTAACTAATCCCAGCCTAAGATATTTTTCGTGATTTTTCTATGTTTTTTTATAAAATTAATAAAATTTTACAATACTTAAGTCATGTATGTATTCCAAACATTCATCTCAAAAAACTGTGTTTAGAGACAACATTAGAAGGAATTAAGCCTGGAAATTATTTGACAGTATACTGAATCAGGTCTATCTTAGACTAGGCGAAGAAAACCTGACCAGAAATTGTCAATATTTTCCACATCCATTAGAATGTAAGTTTGTCTTAAGTATTAACAAAAAAAAATTCGCTCAACTAAACTAATATGATGAATCATTTTCGTTTTTTGTCCTTGTCTGGAATTTTTACTAGCTTAATAGCTATCAGTTCCTGTGCAAACCCTACTACTCCTCAAGCTAATCCCAACACTAGTCCAGGTATTTCACCCTTAGCCGTATCTACTGTTCCTAGCTCTACAATCAAAATAGACATAAATGATGCTCCAGACTCAGATTTAAAAAAATTAGCAATCAAGTTAAATGTACCTGGTTTACCAGAAAAAATCAAAGAAAGTCGTCCCTACAAAGATATTAATGAATTAGCCATCAAACAAGTTATCAGTCCTCAACAATTAGATTTTATTAAGAATGACGTAACTGTAACACAACCTAAGGAAAAACAAAACAATAATTAACTTAAAAAAACTTACTTTTTTAAGAAACAGTGAGCACTCAGCATTTAGTAATCAACAGGGATCATTGTTGTTTAAGGTTTAGAGGGGGGGCAAGTCCTCCTAAACCTTAGGGTGCTTAGGGTTCCAGGGAATATTCTCAAAGCTGATAGTTATAATAATCCTATTTTTATGTTGTCCAGAATCTTACCACTTTTTGGGATGGGGGTTTTGGGAAAGTGGGCAATGGGCAAGAGTTTCGGAGTTGATTTCTTGCTTTTGAATTGTCACAACCTATTTGGGATTGAGGATTTTATTATCTACACTAGTTAAATTGCTTAAACTCCGTATCATATGAGTTCTTTGAAAAAAATTCTGGACTTTATTTAATTCTCATTCCCAAGTTGTGTAATCTTCCCATGCTAATTATTACGAGCATTTAGTAGGGGGGTTAAGAAAAAAGGATTTGTGTCTTGATTCTCTATAGAAAAAGTTAATATTTAGTATCCTTGAATAAAGGTTAAATTTGGGAAAACTTAAATTAATATTGAATAAGTAGATGTCTATAAATAACCAGTTACTATTAATATATAAACATAAACTTAGAGCCCTAAAATGCAAGAATTTGATCAGGAAAAATCTAAAAAATCTATAGAGTTATTAAACTCTATTATGGAATTTGAACTTGCCGGTGTGGTACGCTATACTCATTATTCCTTAATGGTGACAGGACCTAATCGCATACCAATTGTACAATTTTTTCAAACTCAAGCTAATGAATCTTTACTTCATGCTCAACAAGCAGGAGAAATATTAACAGGTTTGGAAGGTCATCCGAGCTTAAAAGTAGCTCAGGTTACAGAAACAAATCAACATTCAGTGGAAACTCTATTGAGGGAAAGTCTTAGCCATGAATCTAAAGCTTTAGAACTGTATAAAAAATTATTAGAAACTGTAGAAGATTCAAGTATATATCTAGAAGAATATGCTCGTACAATGATTGGTCAAGAAGAGTTACATAACATGGAAATAAAAAAAATGTTGCGTGATTTCACTAGCAGTGAACCTTGAAAATGTGAATATTTACTAAGAAGTTAAATATTATTTAGGGAAAAAAGAGTAATGGGATTGCTTAGGTATTGATTTTTATCCTTGGTCAGAAGAGCTAGGATTAATAATTTGAGAATCTATGAATTTACAGTAATTTTGGAGTTGATAAGGTACAAAGTTTTACAAGTTTAGATAATGGGGAATAGGGAAGAGAGATTAGCATTAAAATATACTTGACTATCCTCAAAAGTCCTGTAACTGGAAATAGTGGTACTTATATTATTATTACTTAAGGTTAGTAGGTGGCATAATACCACCGAAAACTAACCAACTGCTAGACATAGATCAGGGCAGAGATAGAAACAAAACAAAAACACTCATCCAAAACTTACACAAAGGCGCTAATTGGAGAGTGTAAATCCCTGAAACAATTACCAGTAATAAACTATATATAGGGCTAATGGTTAAGTTCTGTCGTCTATCAGGGATAAAAACTCAATTGAGGCAAACCCAGAGTTTCTTCCCAACCCATCATCAAATTCATACACTGAATACCTTGGCCAGCTTGACCTTTGATCAGATTATCAATGGCTGACATAATAATCACTCTATCGGTACGATGATCTACCTCAATGCCAAGATAACAGAGGTTAGTACCACTTGCCCACTTGGTTTGAGGATAAGTACCACTAGGCAATACTTTTACCCAAGGACAATGACGATAAAAAGCATTGTAAATAGTCAGTAGGTCTTCTCGAACTAATCCAGGATCTCGAAGAGTACCATATACTGTAGCTAGTATTCCCCTTACCATTGGCATTATATGAGGGGTGAATTGTACTTTGACATCATAACCTGCCAGCTCACTACAAATTTGTTCAATTTCTGGAGTATGTCGATGACTAGCTACTCCATAAGGACCGACAGAGTTATCTGCTTCAGCTAGTAACATATTAATATTTGCTTTCCGTCCACCTCCCGATGTGCCAGACTTAGCATCAATAATTGCAGTTTCTGGTACTATCAAACCCTGTTTAAAAAGTGGCGAAAGTGCTAGAAGACTAGCAGTAACATAACAACCAGGACAACCAATAAGTTGGGCATTGGCGATGGTATCACGATACAATTCTGGTAAACCATACACCGCAATAGCCGCTATTTTTTTATCTGTACGTTCTCCACCATACCAAGATTGATAAGTTTCAAGATTACTAAACCGATAGTCAGCTGATAGGTCTAATACTTTACATCCTTTTTCTAATAGCTTGGGTGCCATCTTCCAAGCTAAACCATTAGGTAGAGAGAGAAAAACTATCTGAGATTTATTGGCAATTTTGTCCAACTCTATTGATTCTACTTTTAAGTCTACAGAATGTTCTAAGTGAGGGTAGATTGAAGAAAAAGGTTTTCCTGCACTGCTCTCCCCTCCCAAGTAAGCAACTTCTACTTTTGGATGATCCTGAAGCAGCTTGACAAGTTGCACCCCGCCATAGCCAGAAGCACCTACAATTCCTATTGGCACAGGTGCCGATTTTTTCATAACATTAACTCCTAGTAGCAAAAAAATTAACTTTTGCTGCATTTTAGTACCAAACTTTAATTTTGGTGGTAATTAGTATTATGTTTTATAATTTTTGTATTGTTAAGGAGTCAAAAGCAGTTTTTGAAAAAAAACGACGTTGTATCATGTTTTGTTTACAATGCTAGAAAAAGTTTTGTGTATTTTATACAATTTTTTTTCATATTCCGAAACAATCTCTTCAACATAAAACCTACAGTAATAGACGGGATTAAATTTGTGAACTTTTGACCTTTACCGGACTGGGTTTTTCTCAGGTTGCTGGTCATAATATAATGGGGTTTAGATAAAACCAAAACTACTATCCTACATTGCGCAGGTTATTGAAGAGTAGAGATATGGCTAAATATTTAGAGCTTGAGGGTTATAGAAAAAGTCCATCTCAAGAGTATTCGTAATTTCTTTAACTATACATAAAAGTGCTTGATAATATGGATAAAATTCCCTCAACTTTTTCAGTAATTAAAATGTGAAAGTTAAGGAGGCGATCGCACATTCAAAGGATTTTCTAGAGGCGACAGTGTAACAAAGTTTTAATGCACATCTCAAATCTAAATACAGACGGATTATATTAAACTATATATATTGTCTTTGGCTTAGTTGCACTAGGGATGCTTATAGTGTGAAAACGATAGTAGTTAGCACAAAGTGCCTATACAAAAGTAAATATGAGTAAGTCCAAGTCAAAGTCCAAGCCTAAGTCAAAATAGAATTCCAAGTACTGTCTTAGCAACTGGTCGTCGGATAATGCTTCTTTAAAATAAAGAGAAACATGCGGTTATTTGGTAGCATGGTAGTTGTGAATAAGCTCCTCATTCTAGGGATGAAAACTTGAGATGGCTCAGGCAAGTAGGACTAGCATAGATGGAAAGGTGAAAGTGGCTACCATCGACACTCTCACTCCTGAAACTACTATGTAAGGGGTCAAAACGATATTTCGGGGAAAGTTGCGACGAACACAATTTGATGCTCAAGTAGTATAATTATTTATACAATATGCAACGTTAAACCAAATGATTCAAATAGGTAAACCGAAGAGTTACACTGCTTGAGATATAGTTCTTCCAATGGGTGAATGGTTGGCCTAAAGGAGCAAGCAAGACAGCTATATTGCCACCTTTAAGCAACAAAGCCATTGTCTTTCGTAAGTCCCCTCCCTTCCTAATACTTAGGCGTGAAACAATTCTTAATATAAAAATATCAAAGTAGGGGTAAGCCATGATTAGTATTTAGATATAACTATCAGAAGATTCCAGTAAAAATACTGATGACATTTTTGACTAACTTGAATTATGTTCACCATTAGGGGCACTAGGATTTTACAGCTCATTATTTTAACAATTTTTATTTATTTTAACAATTTTTATTTTTTTCAGGACTTACCCAGGCAAACTGAGAAACCCGGTTTCTCGTAGATATTTATGTGTTAAAAACAATGATTTACTTTCTTAACCGGGTTTCTTTGGGTAAGTCCCGTTTTTCTTAGAAAATAAAAAATAAAATTTACTGTCTAATCTAACTCCCAGGGGTCATCTACTAACAATCATTCTCTAGGAGAAAGAAAAATGCAGAAATCAGACAACCCTAGTTTTTTATCCCAAAATATTGTTTTTATTGACTCGCAAATTGAAAATTATCAATTCTTAGTTTCCGGAATTTATGCGGGAGTAAATGTAGTTGTTATCCCTCAAAATCAAGACGGAATAGAAGTTATTACAACTCACCTAGAAAAATATATAAATTACCGCCAAAATTTAGAGGCAATTCATATATTTTCTCACGGTAGTCCAGGAAGTTTAAAATTAGGAAATATATTTCTAAATCAAGACACTATTAAACTCTATAAAAATCAGATTTAAAAATGGTAAGCAGCTCTAAAAATAACAGCAAATATCTTACTTTATGGTTGTCACATCGCAGCGGGAATAGGTCAAAATTTAGTTCATAAACTACATCAACTAACCTTAGCAAATATTGCAGCTTCAGTTAATCTTACAGGTGCTTATCCAGGAGATTGGAACTTAGGATTTACTACTGGAAAAATTACAGCTCCTCAAGTATTAAAACCAGAAGTAATGGCTACTTATAATGGTACTTTAGGTACTATTACAGTTACGAATATTAATGATAGTGGTGCTGGTTCCTTAAGACAAGCGATCGCTGAGGCTAGCTCTGGAGACACTATTGAATTTGACCCCAGTTTAGCTAATAAAACTATTACTTTAACTTCTGGTCAATTAGAAATTGATAAAAGCTTAACTCTTGATGGTGGAAATGCTTCTAATTTAACTATTAGTGGTAACAACACCTCTAGAGTTATGGATTATCAAGTAATTCCTAATTTTGAATTGCTACCTGAAAATCCTGATTTAAAAACAGAACCTCTAATCATAAAACCCACATTCCGCACTTCCCGCATGTAGTACAAAAAGATACATGAATGATCATTACTATTTTGAGTCAACAAATTAAATAAATTAATTCTATAGAACAGAAAAAATTAGTGGCATGAATATTTTGGGCAAACCAGGGATTTCTTTTGGCAGCAGAACATACAGGAGGAAATACACTCCCGTTGTTCGCATTATTTTTTTTAGGCCTTCAAGTAGTGCGTTCGCGAAGCGGACTGGAAGTCTATCGCGAAGCGGACTGGGAGTCTATCGCTTATTATTATTGTTTCCCAGATAATATTTTTGACAACTCGAGGGTAAAAACT
>JAKQYE010000191.1 GCA_023356605.1 Trichodesmium sp. MAG_R02
GTTATTTGACTTGAATTACTATTGGTTTTTGAATAAAAATAGTTAGGCGATCGCACGTGACAAAGCGTGAAGTTCGTCGAAATTGTTATGCGCTATATATGGTGTCTTTGCGTAAGTCCTGGACATATTACAAGATTTATTACCTTGTAGTTTATTTGAACAATTCCGAGAAAAAGAAGATCAATATTTTTGGATACAAGAAATTTTAACTGAATTTGAATTAATTTTAGATACTACAGAACAGAGTATATATAGGCCAGATGACGATAAGAAACAGAAAAAATATTACTCTGGAAAAAAGAAAAGTCATACATTAAAAAACCAGATAATAACTACAGAAAAGGGGACAGAAATAGTAGATGTAATTGTGGGAGAAAGAGGGCCAGAAAGCGATGTAAATTTACTCATAAAACAACTTTCAAAATTTGATAAAAAACAAAAAAATCAGGGAGATAAAGGAGATCAAGGAGCCGAGAGAACTACAATACAAAAAAAAAAGCCGAGAAAACAAGAATTGCCAGCATAAATCAAAGAAGATCATAAGAAAAAAGCCCAAAAAAGAATATTTGTAGGGCATATAATAAGGCTAATAAAAATATTTGGACTGGCACGGGAAAGATTCAGATTAAAAGATAGTAATTATGAAAAAGTAATTTTAACAATATGTGGTTTAGTAAGATTAAGAATAGGAGCATTTTTATTAGTATAAATAATGGCTTTTGACGAAAAAGAAGACAAGAAAAAACTGGATAAAGATGGTGAATAATTAACAAGAATTATCTCTAATACTCTAAAGTGCGTAAAAAATGACTATCTGGAGGATTTAGCGATCGCTCCCTAAAAGATAGTTACAGTAAGTGCTTGAGAATTTTTGGAGATGTCTACTGCTTTTTAGGGAACAGGGAACAGAGAATAGAGAATAGGTAAGAGTTTTAAAAGTTTTATTTACTTTTTGATTTGTCGCCACCTATGCGCGGACTGCTATATATAGCAATCCTATTTTATTTGTGGCAAAAATCTTACTGCTTTTTAGACCACAAGCAACAGGCAACAGTTACCAGGTAAGAGTTTCAATTTTTTTATTTACTTTTTGATTTGTCGCAACCTATTTAGGATTGCTATAGCTGTTAACTGATAACTTATTTAGGTCAGGACTTACGCATTACCGCTATATATAGGGCATAAAATGGGTCTTTTCAAGATATTGCCACTACAATTAGTGTTGTTGCGTAAGTCCTGTAGGTAAATCTGCCATCATATTTTCTACTACTTTTAAAGCCTTTTCATCAAGAATATCCCAATTAACATTTCCTTCTTGATTGAGTAAATTGATATCAATATCAACTTCTACTATTTCATCAGCATAATCAGTAGAAAAATAGTTGCTAAAACAAACTTGATAACAGAGTTCCCAGACATTAATACTAATTTTTTGCTCTTGATATTCTAAATCTAATCTATAACCTGGAATTGGTATTTGTACTTCTTCATAGGTACCTTGCCAAACAGAATCTTCGAGTTTTTTCCTAATATGATCTAGTATCCTGATAAAAGCAGGCTGCATTAGTAGTTCGGCTTGTTTCCAGGCAGTAATATTATTAATTTTGGGCTTCATTTTTTTTGATTCATAAATATTCTGATCTTAATTTTGGGATAATTATTTACATTTTATGATAAATTTAAGATAATATTTCGATTGAAATATACAGCATATTCCAGTAAATTAATAATGTCAGTTATCAACTACTACTCTTATTATAGTAGATTTTATCTGGTGTTAGGTAAATGAATAGAGCGCCTAATACCACCACTGCAAAAATTTCAACGTTAATATTTCTAGCTCACATACCACAGACTCTGCTGTAATCAAATTAATAACCATAAAAATTTGATTTGATAAACATTTTAAACCTTCCTTCGGGTTAAGCCGGAGAGATATTGATAACAGAGAACTGAAATGACTTTTGGCTTTTGATTCTTGACTTCCGTGCAGAGAATATTCAACAAGGTACTCAATATGTTATTGTTAACTATTAATTAATTTTGAACAACTTAAAGTTAGAAAGATAATGGGAAAACAGCGCGTACTCTCTGGAGTTCAACCAACTGGAAACCTTCATATTGGTAACTATCTTGGTGCAATTCGCAACTGGGTAGAAGGGCAAAAAGAATACGACAATTTTTTCTGTGTAGTGGATTTACATGCTATTACAGTACCTCATAATCCCGTTACACTAGCTACAGATACCTACACTATTGCCGCTTTATATTTAGCCTGCGGTATAGATCTAAATCATTCTACCATATTTGTGCAATCTCACATTCCTGCTCATAGTGAATTGACATGGTTGCTCAACTGTATTACTCCCCTGAATTGGTTGACAGATATGATTCAATTTAAGGAAAAGGCAATTAAACAGGGAGAAAATGTAGGTACAGGTTTATTGGATTATCCAGTTTTAATGGCTGCAGATATTTTACTTTATGATGCAGATAAAGTTCCTGTTGGAGAAGACCAAAAACAACATTTAGAACTTACCCGTGATATAGCAGTTAGGTTTAATTATCAATTTGGTCAGGGAGAAACTATATTAAAATTACCAGATCCTTTGATTAGAAAAGAGGGTGCTCGGGTAATGAGTTTGACAGATGGTACTAGCAAAATGTCTAAATCTGATCCTTCAGAATTGAGTAGAATTAATCTATTAGACCCACCAGATGTAATTACTAAAAAAATTAAACGTTCTAAAACAGATGCAGTTCAAGGTTTGGAATTTGGTAATTCTAAACGACCTGAATGTAATAATTTATTAACTCTTTATGGATTATTTTCGACTAAAACCAAGGCAGAAGTAATAGCAGAATGTCAAGATATGGGATGGGGTAAATTTAAGCCTTTGCTAATTGAGGCAACTATTGAAGCTTTAACACCAATTCAAACAAAATATAAAGCAGTAATGGATGATCAAAGTTATCTAAAATCTGTTTTAGCTGAAGGAAAACAAAAGGCAACAGCGATCGCTAATCAAACTCTAGAAAAAGTTAAAAAAGCTCTAGGTTATTCTATGTCAATAGGGAATATCAAACAATAACAAGTTAATAACTTATAGTTGATATCTGAAAACTGAATGGTTACTATTGATTAATAACTAACAGCAATTATCATCATAGTTAATTTATCCAATAGTCATAACAAAAATCAAAAACTTGATCATAACTAAATAAGCAAATAGGAATAAATGAATATCTTTCATAATGCGGTCAAATCAGGAGAATTTCTAATCACTGCTGAAGTAGCACCACCAAAAGGAGCCGACCCTACTCACATGATTCAAATGGCTAAAACTCTCAAAGGTAGAGTTCATGCAGTTAATATTACTGATGGTAGTCGTGCTGTATTAAGAATGTCCCCATTAGTAGCCTCCATTATCTTGAAAAATCATGGCCTAGAACCAATATGTCAAGTAGCTTGTCGCGATCGCAACCGTATAGCTTTACAAGCTGACCTAATGGGAGCTTCAGCTTTAGGACTTCACAATATTTTGGCCTTAACTGGAGACCCCGTAAAAGCAGGGGACCATGAAAAAGCCAGAAGTGTATTTGACATGGAATCCATACGTCTATTACAAATGATTGCTAAGTTAAACCAAGGCATGGACTGGAATGAGAAAACTCTACCGGATGGACCAACAGATTTATTTGTAGGTGCCGCGGTAGACCCTCAATCTCCTAGTTGGTCAGGATTAAAAAGACGATTTGAACTTAAATTATTAGCAGGGTCTCAATTTTTTCAAAGTCAATTAATTTCTGATTTTGATAAGTTAGAAAAATTTATGAGTCAAATCGCAGTTGATACTAATAAGCCAATTTTAGCTGGAATATTTTTACTAAAATCTGCCAAAAATGCCGCATTTATTAATAAGCATGTACCAGGAGTTGACATACCAGAACATATTATTAATCGTTTAGCAAATGCAGAAAAACCTTTACAAGAAGGAATAAAAATTGCTGCCGAACAAGTTCAAAAGGCAAGCAAAATTTGTCATGGAGTTCATCTCATGGCAGTCAAGCGAGAAGACCTAATTCCCCAAATATTAGATATGGCTGAAATTCCTTCAATTAGAGACTAAATGACCTCCTCCCGACGCTGACCTCTACAAGGTACAGCGCGGGCCTCCAACATCCCTATTAGATATTGCTACCCAGGGCCACCTATCTAAACATAATACCCCGAAAGGTGGCAAAAATCTTACTGCTTTTTAGGCAACAAGCAACTGCTTTTCAGGGAAAAAGGAAAAGGGAACAGAAAATAGGCAAGAGTTTTAAAAGTTTTATTTACTTATTGAAGTGTCGCAACCTATGCGCGGACTGCTATAGAATCGTATCAGTTGCCGGAATTTACCAATGACCAATTCAAAATTTGCCAAAGTTCCTCTATCACCTAGCGCGATCGCACTAATTGCCAAGGCATTTATTCTACTACTATTCAATCCTTGATTATGTTGGCCCTGTACCTGTTTTCATCTCAAGTTTCTCAACTGAGTAGATAGTATCTTTGACAACTTGGAGGAAAAAACTTCAATAATTCTAAACGTTCCGGAGTGAGATTAGATATACTCTTAAATCCAGAATTAATCAATAAATGAATCGACTGAAAACATTGAAATATCCAATCGTTTTGTCGATCTATTAGTAGGACGGCCCAATTAATTTTTTACAGTAGATTTAGTCCGGTTTAAAGTTTGACGAAGTTGACGCTGGCCTAAAGTAATTACCAACAAACATAAACCCATAATTAACCCCAGAGCTTCAATTTCTTAGGGGTGATTTAAGAAAGACACTATCAGTTAAAAACAGAGGGTCTTTGAGAAACCTAAAACCCCTCTCAACTGATTGTTGTCCCTTGTATTTAGACAACATTTCGGTGTGGGTTGTTAATTCCATTTTATCTAGGACATTTGTTGATAATATAAATCGACCTGCTCGTTTTTTTCTAATTCTATTTTTGACTCTCTTAAACATACTTTGAATTGCACTTCATAAGGAAAATTTGTATTAGATTTTGACTCTACAAATTGAACATTAATTTCTTTAAATTCGTGATATAAAAACTTTGTTCAAAGCTTTCTAGTTGCTGTTTCTGCATCCGCTTGACAAGCAAAATTTTCAGATTTTAAAGAGTATAGTTTTTTGTCAACTTCGACCCGTTCTTTCTGGATTTTTTTCTCTAGGCTTTTCAAATATAATTCAAAGCACTATCTGCTACCATTAATTATCGTAATTAAACTGATTTTTAAATTCTTTAATAACTTGAAGAAATTGTTTCTAGTCTGACTTATTTCCATCAGCCATTTTCTTGTACAACCCTACAGCTCCATCTCCAGTAAAAATTAAGTCCAGGAGAAATTCTTTGAAGTCGGGTTGTCGATATCTCGAAGATCCAAAAAACATTTTTATGACTTTTGGTAAAGTAAGTTTTTCAAATTTCTCTCTAACCCTTCTACCTTTTTTATAAAAACTGCTTTAATATTTCACTGGGTTTCCTATCCCAAGTATCAATATGTTCATAAATCAAACTATCTTGATTAAACTTATAAGTAGAATAACCATTAAAAAAAATTTTAGCTTTCCAAGGAACTCTTAACACACCACGCACAGTCCAATTTGCCAAAATTGTATTTTTTGCCGTTTGCTGAACATCATGTAAATCAAAATAGAGTTCTGTGAAAAATAGCCGACCGTGAAAGCGTAAAGTCCAAAAAATAATTCGATAATTAAACTTCCATTTGAAAGTATTGACCGGATCTTTAAAAAAAATGTCTTTAGTATAGATATCGTAAGAAATATCTTTTTCAAATAAAGTCGGTAAATCCAACTTTAGCCTCTGGATAATTTCTTCAACCTGCACTTAAATTTTCCTCACCACAAAATTGTATATTTAACTAAAAACTACCAATAAAAAGGTAATTTATGAATCAAACTATCTCAGTTAATTAGTTTCCCAGAATTATAATAGTCAAACTATCATGCTTACCTCTTCGTTTAAATATGAGATGTATATCTAGCTAAAAACAAATTAGAATAAAATTCATCCTGATCAACAATATCTAGATTAATCTGTAGATGATTTGTGTAGAAGATCTCTGCTTGTACCGTTCAATTTGTCATCTAGCTTTTTCATATCGTTTAGAACCCTTAGTTTTTTTAGATAATGACTTACTTAGTTTTAGGTACTCCTTAATTCGTTTTTTTAGTGTTTTTGAGCCATGATAACATAACCTGTGGAAAAAAAATAAACTAAAAAGT
This sequence comes from Trichodesmium sp. MAG_R02, assembly GCA_023356605.1. Classification (GTDB taxonomy): domain Bacteria; phylum Cyanobacteriota; class Cyanobacteriia; order Cyanobacteriales; family Microcoleaceae; genus Trichodesmium. The sequence continues at coordinate 6,307 of JAKQYE010000191.1, forward strand.
CTCCCGCTTATGGGTAAGGCTTTAAACCCAATTTTTCGGTAAGCCAGTGCTAATTATTTTCTGGAATCCAAATAATAACTTATTTGTTAAAAAATGGCCTCCAAAGAAGCGCAATAAAATAGTTATTGTAGCACTACGTCTTTTGGTTAGGACAATAAATTTAGGTTGTAAGGGAATAGGGAATAAGCATAGGAGCAATAACAGAAACTATTGATAGTTATTAGCAATAATAGAGGCTGTAATCCACCTTCTTCATTAAAAATACTCTTGTAGTATATTTGAAGTGCAAAGTGTGGGCCATACCTCTATTTTGGGGTATTATTAGAGAAGTTGCTATCAGCTTACCTCCAAAAACTGATGAGTTATAGTCATTTAATTCAAGAATAAAACAATTTTTCCCCTGAAATCCTTTCACAGCAAGATAAAGCTTGTCTCAATGTCAAGTGAAACGACTATAATAGCTCATATCTGATAGCTAAATACTGACTACTGAAGACTTACAAAATACCTTGAATTCTCTCAACTGTGCGCTGATTTTCTCCAGGAGTTCCTACAGTAATTCTTAACCCTCCACCAGTATGACGAATCAAAGTTCCTTGACTTTTCAGTTGCTGCATTAAATTATTTAAACCTTCATCTTGGGAAATTTTACCCATTAACTTTAATCCTTCATTCGTCAATCTGACATAGAAAAAATTAGCAGAACTTTCCCAAACTTTCAAACCAGGAATTTCTGCAAAAGCAGTAAATAATTTACTTCTTTCTCTCAAGATTTCTGGGATAAAAGATAGTAAATCTTCACTATGATTAAGCACTAATTTAGCAGAAGCTTGAGAAAAACTTGGTAAGTTGTAGGGAAGGCGAACTTTTTCCAAATTAATAATAACTTCTGGATGAGCTATGGCATATCCTATCCGCAGCGAAGCTAACCTAAAAGCTTTAGAAAAAGTTCTTAAAATTACCCAATTAGGATGTTGATTTAGTTCTTCAACTATGGAGATTTCACTAAACTCAAAATAAGCCTCATCAATTACCACTAAAATATAATCTGGTAAACTTCTTAACCATGACAATTCTATAGAAGTTAAAGCATTCCCAGTTGGAGAATTTGGGTGAACAACAAATACTACTCTAACAGAAGGATTTTTTGTTTGATTAATAGTATCCTGAGCAGCAGTAATATCTATTTCAAAATTTACTTCTTTTCTCCCCACATTTACCACAGGAATACCTAGAGTTTTAGCAAGAATAGAATACATAGAAAAAGTAGGCTCTGCTGTCAAAATAGAGCCATCACTCCCTACACAAGTAGCAATTAATAGAGAGCGAATTAATTCATCAGAACCGTTACCAACAGAAATATTTCTAGCAGAAATATTAGCTGAGGAAGTTACTTTATTTACATATTCTGCTATGGCTTCTTTAAGTTTTAAATGACTCCCATCAGGATAACGGTTTGTTTCAATTAACTGTTGATAATTCTCAGCTAATTTTTGTTTTAAATTATATGGTAAATCATAAGGACATTCATTAGTGTCTAATCTATCCAAAGGAATTTCTGAATTGCCACTAGTATGAGGAGTATAAGCTTGAAGATTATTAAGGTCTGAACGAATAAAAGAGAACATAACTTGATTGAATAATTTTTGCTTCTTAATCAGAGCATATCATTGATTATAGACTTTACATGATTATTCAGAAAAAGGGAAAATTGTGAAATATTTTTTTTCAAATTTTGAAAGGTAACTCTAATGTTTATAGCTGAAGTGCAATGTTATAAAATTTTCTCAACAAGTAATCCTCCAAGGGGGAAGATAAAAACAATTTAACCGAAGCAATAAAATTTACAAAGCTACTGTTTAATCATTTTAGTAAGGATGCTGTAAATTTTCGAATTCCGCATTTTTCTTATATTCACACTAGATAGTTTATCCTGACTTCTCCTACTTCTCCTTCTAGATCCTTGAGCTCATATTTCAAATCCTGAAATTTCCTGCCTTAAAAATTGAGTTTTTTCCCAGTTATATTGACTCAATTTTCTAAATAAACCCTTTCATTTATTCCTGATTCAATCACGTTAATTAGATAGGGAAGTGAATCTAAGAAGGAAAACTTATTCTTTTTAAAGCATAAAATATAGCTGGTTGATTAACTCCAAATTTTTTAGCTCTGTCTGAAAACCCTCGACTCTGGATTTGGTTCGCAAGAAATAACATTGTATCCTAGCAAAGTTATTTCATAATTAAAACTAGACAGTCCTGCTGTGCTGCACAGTCAAGAATAGTGAAATTTTTCTCTACTAAAGTGAGGTCAAACATAGAAATATATTCGTTAGAATTTCGACCCTAAGAAACCACTTTTCTAGTTTAATCGTCATAATGAAATTCCTAAACTTTTCCTCCCAATACCTCCGACGACAAAACCTGATTTAACTTCCCACTCCGATATCCTTCTAAATCTAAAGTGACATAAATAAACCCAAACTCTCGAAACTTTCCTACCAACTGAGGCAAATCTGTTGTCAACACAAATTCCTTAATTTTTTCTGGCAAAATTTCAATTCGAGCAGTATCTTTATCCGAACGTACCCGTAAATTTTTTAATCCCAAATCTCGCAAATATCTTTCTCCACGCCCAACCCTTTGTAACTTTTCTAAAGTAATTTCTTCCCCATAAGGAAATCGGGAACTTAAACAAGGTTGAGCAGGTTTATCCCACCAAGGTAAATCTAAATCTTTCGCCAGTTGTCTAACTTCAAACTTACTCATTCCTACTTCTGCTAAAGGTGACCTTGCACCTCTTTCTTTTGCTGCTTGAATACCAGGGCGATAATCTCGTAGATCCTCCGCATTAACTCCATCTACTACATAAGAATAACCTCTTTTTAAAGCTAAAGGTTTGAGAGTATCATGCAATTCACTTTTGCAAAAATAGCAACGGTTTATGGGATTAGAAGTATAATTTTGATTCTCCATTTCATTAGTTTTTACCTCTTCATGGCAAATGCCAATAACTTCTGCTTGAATTCGAGCATCTTCCAAATCTTCAGGTAATAAAGAAGGAGAAACAGCAGTTATAGCTAAAGCTTTATCCCCCAAAACATCATAAGCAACTTTTGCCACTAAAGTGCTATCTATTCCACCAGAGTAAGCAATTAAAGCTTTCTCCATTTCAGCAAATATATTTTTCAGTTCTTCTAGTTTTTTTCTCAACATTATCTTTTTCCTGATTCAGATATATACAGTCTATTCCACATAAGTGTGATACAGTGATTCTAGTAAATTGACTTAATAATAAAATCATGAAAACTTAATTCTCTACATCAAAAACTGTTTGAAAAGCTAGTACCACTGTATTTTATAAACCACCGAAAGTACTCTAAATAATCGGACAAAAATCTTCATATATTAAACATATAGTGTAGGTAGTTCCTCTGATTTTTACTACTTCCTTAATGTCCTAAACTACTACTCTCTAATCCCCAAAAAATTGGCATTACTATATTAAAATTCTCGCCTAGCAAACATAGCGATAGTAATTGATAAAACTAACATTGTATAGAGCAAAGCATAACCCAAATTAGTAAGTAAATTAGAGATACTGGGAAGTATACCATAGACTGCATCATTTTTCAAATCGAATCTGTTTAAATCTGGCAATACAACATATAATCCCATCATTAACTTTTTAATTCCAGGGTTATCACTTAAATCGCCCAACTTCACCAAATCTCTACTTAAATTTCCCATTAAATAGATGCCAAATGTAAATAATGTCGCTAATAAGGAACTAGTAAATACGCCAAATAGAATTGCTACTGCCGTGAGTAGCGACAACTGAACAAACATAAATATTATAGTTACTAAAATGCTACCTATAGGGTAAGAAATGCCACTAAAACTAAGAATCAATCCATATATTATAGTCATAGCTATCAATAAAATAGCCAAAACTGACGATAAACCAATATATTTACCAACAATTAATTCTGAACGACTCAAAGGTTTAGCAACCAAAATATAAACAGTACGTTTTTCAATTTCCTTATTTACTAAACCCGTACCCACAAAAACCGTCACAATCAAACCTAAAATACTAATAGCTGCCAACCCAAAATCTAAAAATATTTTATCCTCTGTCCCAACAGATAATTCTGGAATTAACCTCACACCAGCTACCATTAATAAAGCAAAGAAACCAATTACATAAAGGATGCGATCGCGAATTGCTTCCCAAAATACATTCTTAGCAATTTTAATAATTCTCCCTACATTCATAGAATATTGTCTAACCTCCTACTTCATTCTTTGATCTTTCAAATTTTAAATCTTTTTCATATTTTCTTGTTGGTTTTCTAGTTTAATAGTCTTCTTTTCTACAGCACTACATTCAACATCACCAACCCTAATTGATATAGCTTCATTTTGTGCAGTAGAGCCAGAACTTCTTTGACTAACTTTTTCCCCTATTTTACAACTTTTACTCAGATAATAACTTTCATCTTTTGCTGTAATTCCTCTCCAAAATAATTGCAACTCCAACTGATATCCAGACTGGTTAGCAACTATTGGTGTTTGTAACTTCCATAAATCATCTTCTTTAACTACAGATATTTCCTTAGTTACTTCATCTTTAATATTTTCCAATCTCAACTTCATCTTAGGTACCGATAACCCCAACTTTTGACTACCCAAATCACTTTTTAACTTTTGCTCCATTAAGTTCAGAATTTTGACCCCTCGATAATCATTTTTGGAAGGCCTTATTAATCGATAAACAAAAGTACTCTTACTTAAATCATCATCTCCCATTGTTGGGTATTGTTCCACCATAGCCTGAATCATAAAATGTAATCCCAGCCAACAACTAACCAAAACATTCACTAAAATTAAAATTACAAAACTTGAGTTTGATAATTGAGAAATCTTAGCTTCTGTTCCTGCTTCAGAAGAATTTAATACTAAAATTACCCCTGCCATAAAGACAGAAATTATTGGCCAACTAACAATAGCCATATACTTAATATTATTTGCCAAATTTTCATATAAAAGAAAGCAAACTAATCCCCCTGTAATCCAAGGAGAAAAACTTAATTTACCAAAAACAAATGGTTTTTGATTAGTCCGCCATCCCACAGCAATGGTAAAAGATAGCCAACTCAAACTAGAAATAAAATTAATTTCTTCTTCCTTATTACTATCAACTTCGCTAATAATCATTGACAGTAACCATAAAACTATCGTCAATAAGAAAAATGTCCGCCAATGCCAAAACCTAGGTGGCAAAATTAAGTTAAGTGTATCCTTCAGGAAACCAATAATACCCCCAAACAAATCAGTCAGACTTTTCCAAATTTCTCTCATGTTAGTTCAGACCTCTGCCAAAATAAAATCAACCATATCACTAAATGACTGCAAGTGTGAGCCACTGTAATTACCATAAACTTTGGTGTTCTTAACTCTCTCAATGCTTGAGATATTTTAATACCAGTACTATGAGTTTTAGACTCTTTATTCCATAGAGATTCACACAAATTAAAACATACTAACTTAATAATTATAGAAATCAAAAAAAACAAAAATATCAAAAGTATAAACAGAGGAGTTATCGCGGGAATCTTACTAAATAAAATATAAGCCACTATTTGTTTTTCCCACGTATTTGAGATATTTGGTAGCAGGCTTACACCATAGATAAAAAAAACCCATCCTATACAAGTAGAAATTAAATTCATTACAGTTGCATATTCAACACTAACTTTTGGTATCAAATTAAGTCTTAGTTGAAAAAACCATGATTCCATGGCAATTATTACTAATAATATTAAAGATTCAGAAATAATCGCCCTTAAAGGCAAGATAGTTAAGTTCATAGTTAATTTTCGCAGACAAAGGAATTAAAATTTGCTTCAAATGTACTTTTAAGTCTGAGACGCTATGTCTTTCTTCTCTGAACATATTGCATACCAGTTTAACCTATGGTATGTATATGATATATAGGCCAA
>JAKQYE010000192.1 GCA_023356605.1 Trichodesmium sp. MAG_R02
ATTCTAGTGCATAGATGCCTCCAGCAAAGTAGAATTGTCTAACTTTATATAGGGAGGGAAAATTGTACATATTTTTGATAATTTACATAATTGTTTCAAGGAATTAAATTCCTGACCAGACAAATTTCTAATTTTGTTTTTTTCGCGCAAGATGCATAATCTGTTTTGACTGTACAATATTTTTTTTGTTGTAGTGAAAACAATCAAGAGAGTCAATTTGATAACGGGTTAAAACCCTTAGGCTCGTTTATATCCAGCCATTAGAACTAGCTGGTTTCCCACTTACCGAGTTTTACGATGAAAATAATATTTTTTGGCACGCCTCTATTTGCTGTTCCTACTTTGGAAAAATTGTTAGCTCACCCAGAAATAGAGGTTGCAGCAGCTGTCACTCAACCTGATAAACGGCGTGAACGAGGCAATAAATTGACTCCATCCCCCATTAAGTCAGTGGCAGTTGCCCATAACATCCCTGTCTGGCAACCACGTCGGGTAAAAAAAGATGCTAGAACTCTCAACTTATTACGGCAAGCACAAGCAGATGTATTTGTAGTAGTTGCTTATGGACAAATCTTATCTGCCGAAATTTTGGATATGCCGAAGTTGGGTTGTGTGAATGTTCATGGTTCGATTTTGCCAAAATATCGTGGTGCTGCTCCTATTCAATGGTCTATTTGTCATGGTGAGGCGGAAACAGGTAATACTACCATGTTGATGGATGTGGGAATGGATACGGGTCCAATGTTATTGAAGAGTCTAACTCCTATTAGTTTGTTGGATAATGCTGTATCCATAGCGGAAATTTTGGCAAAGGATGGAGCAGATTTATTACTGAAAACTTTATGGAAGCTGGAGAACAGAGAAATTGAAGCTATTGCTCAAGATGATTCTCTAGCAACTTACGCTCCACTGATTCAAAATTCTGATTATCAAATTGATTGGTCAAGAAGTGCTTTGGATATTCACAACCAAGTCAGAGGATTTTTTCCTAATTGTTTCACCAGTTTTCGGAGTCAGTCTTTGAAAGTCATGGCAACTATGCCAGTGGGTGCTGAATATTGGTCGCAGTTACCTCCAAAATTACAGAAGTTGGAGAAGGTCTGGTCTTCTGAGTTTGAGGTGGCTGGAAATATTGGGGAGGTTGTCAAAGTAATTAAGGGTTTAGGACCTGTGATACAAACTGGTAGTGGTTGGTTATTGTTATGGCAAGTACAGTTAGCAGGAAAAAAGATAGTTTCTGGTTGGGATTTTGCTAATGGTACTCGTTTGGCAGTAGGGGAAATGATTGGAAAAGTAGGGGACTAGGGGAGTATTGACTTAATTAAAGAATAACAATACAGTATAACTTTGTTGAGTATATCCTTACTAAAGCGGATTTAGTATTATATTTCACAATTCTCATATCTGTTGCGAGTTATTTAGAATTGCTATATTCTATAAGTTAGTAATTACTTTTGTGATTTTCAGTTTTCTTTTTATTCTCTGGGAACACAGGAGTCTGTTAATATTTGAGCTATAGCCACTCTCTTTCATCAGGAGGAGAAATTAATTCCATAATTATTTCAGGTGATTATTTTGCATCATTATAGTTACATGATTTCCGTGAATTAGCCTTAAAACTAAGAACTTTAAGTTGTGTAAGTCCTACTAATCTGTAAATTGGGATAAGTTGAGTAATTATATTCACAAAAAAACTAGCCAATATTTTTGTGATATGAAAACAAAATTTCATCTACATTTTCTAGGGTAACTTTATTTCTGTCTGCTAAACTTTTAATTGCCTGAGTAATGGCTTGAATTTGGAAAGTTTCGATATTTAGACCTAGTTGATGAGCGCGATACGTAATACTATTTTTACCCGTCAGTTTGTGATTAATTAAAATTGACCGATTTAAATCAAAATCTTTAGGATTTATTGCTTCATAAGTTCGAGAATTATTGAGCATTGCTTTAGTATGAACTCCAGCTTTATGATTAAAAGCAGCTTCCCCAACAATACAATGATCAAAAGGAATAGAAAATCCGATTTTTTTTGCTACTAATTGATTTAATTTATGAAGATAAGATAGAGAATATTTTTGATTTAAAGTTTCTGGATCGAGGGTATAAAGACGAGCAATTAATCCAGCTAAAGGAGTAATACCATTACGTTCACCAATGCCTAAAACACTTGTATCAATATGAGTGGCTCCGGCTTCAAAAGCAGTAAAACTATTAGCAATGGCACAACCTGTATCATTATGAGCATGAAATTCTATATCTCCAGAACAGCATTGTCTTATCTCTTTAATTAATTGATAAACCTGACTGGGAGTGGCGATACCTACTGTATCAGCTACCCCAAAACGATTGACAATTCCTAATTTATTTAGGAATAAATAAACTCGCAGTAAATCTGATAGGGAACTACGAAAAGAATCTTCTGTGGAAAAACGCAATTCTACTTGGGGATTTTGTTGATGAATAAAAGTAATGACTTCTGTAGCTATATTGATAACTTCATCAAGACTTTTACCATGACCAAATTGACGTAAAAGTTTAGATGTACCCATAAATAGATTAATACCATCTACCCCTGTATCTAGGGCGATTTTTGCATCTTCAATATGACAGCGGATATGGGTGACAATTTTAGCTTGTAAACCTAACTGAGCTAAGTTTTGACAATCTTGATATGATTGAGGGGAAACAGTCGGAGATGTTACTTCAATGTATTCTACCCCAAATTTATCTAGTTCTCCAGCAATTTCAAATTTATCTGCCGTAGAAAAATTTGACTTAAAAAATTGTTCTCCTTCTCGGAGAGTAGAATCAACTATCGCTAGTTTACTTAGTAACATTTTTTTAGTTTAGCTACAATTTCATAACTTTAGATAAACATATTAAAAGGACAATTGTTAGTATAATTTATTACAACTAATTAAAAAAAAAATGCTAGATGTTAAAATGATTTAATATCTAGCAATATTTAATGAAAAATTTAAACTTACAAATTATAAGTTTAAACATTTTTATGCAGGAATGCTGTGCAAATAGCTATCACCTTAAAATAGAAAAAAAATCCATAATTTCCTCATAATTTGACTCCTGAGAAAGAGCAATGAAGATGATTTATATTATTTCCAGTTGAATAGTTATAATTAAAGCTGGTAGTAAGCTAAAAGTGCTAAAGTGGATATTTGAAGGGCTAAAACCCTACTACCAACCCAAACTGCACAGGGTAACAAGCACCTCAAAAGTATTGTGGAATGGTTTAAAGGGGATAACCCATTTCAAAAATCAAGTTTTTCTCTGAGAATAATATAGAGAATTTTCTGATGGAAGTTAATCAATTATCACCATACATAGAAGAAAATCGAAAAATGATAATATTTTATATATGGCTGTAATTTACAAAAAAAATATCTTAGCCTATTAGCAGGTTTTAAATCAAAAAGGTTCTACATATTTGATGGGGCAAAAAGTACTTATAAAACCATTCTTACGGTCACTAAAAAATATATCAACTAGGGATTAATAGATTTAGTCATTTAGACACGGTGTGTATATAAAAATATTGGGAGTTATTTTCACAAAAGTATCCTGATGATTTATCGTCTTATTCAAGAAGAAAGAAAGTAAACTGTAGTCTCAAAAATTTTTTTTATATCTGCAATTAGCCACTGACTCTACTAACCCTAAAGCAATAAAATTACTTAACAAAGCTGATCGCCCATAACTAAGTAAAGGTAGTGGGATACCAGTCACGGGAGCCAAACCAATATTCATACCAATATTCACAAAAACTTGGAATGTTAACATTGATAATACTCCAATGGCTATGAGAGAACCAAAATTATCTTTAGCAGTGTAAGCAATAATCACCAAGCGCAGGCAAATAAACCAAAAAGCCAAGAGAACAAAAATACAACCAATAAAACCTAATTCTTCGCCAATAGCTGAGAAGATAAAATCTGTGTGTTGCTCTGGAATAAAATTTAGTTGAGTTTGAGTACCTTGATATAACCCTCTACCAAAAAGTTGTCCAGAACCTATAGCAATGCGAGATTGGATGAGATGATATCCCGTACCCAGGGGGTCTTGTTCTGGATTAAGAAATCCTGTTAGTCTATCTTTTTGATAATCTTTGAGCAGATTCCATAATATTTGCGCAATGTTTCCAGAAGCAATATTAATCCCAGCAACTATAGGTACCGATAACCAACCCCAAGGTAGACTACGCCAAGCTATTAAGGCCATTAGAGTTATCCATGCAACCCAAGCAGGGAAATAGAGATTGTAAAGAACAATTGAAAAGATGGGAGAGATAAGTAATATTAACAAACCAGGATTAATATTGCCCCAGTAAAGCATTCCTATAGTAATTACACCAAATATTAATGAAGTACCTAGATTTGGTTCTAAAAAAACTAATAACCAGGGAATAGCTGTAACAATCAAAACTTGAAAAAAGTCGAATAGCTTTACCTTAGGCTTAGAAGAAAGTATTGCTCCCAAAGTAATGATTAATCCCACCTTGGCAAATTCCGAAGGTTGAATATGAAAGCCACCAACATTAATCCAGCGTTGTGCCCCCAGAGCTGAAGTACCGATTACCTGTACGGCAATTAGGGAAATATTGGTCAAAACGTAAATGACCCATTTCCAGGAAACTAAGACTTCGTAGCGATAACGAGCAATAATTAGAGCCAAAATCAAGCCTACTGCTCCTGTTAGCCAATGTTGCCACCAGTCTGTTAGGCCCTGATTTATTTCCACACTTCGGATCATAATTCCACCGAAGATAGTCATTCCTATATAAACCAATAGGAGAGAGTAATCAATATACTTCCAGTTTGAAAGTAGGGATTTTCGACGATTTCTTAAAACTAATTTCTGGGTCATATTTTAACGTTCAGATAGTTGAGAATTTAGAGTATTCTCTATACTTAATACATCTATTAGGGTGGAATGTCTGCATAAATTGAAGTTTTCTTTGATTGGAACGATGGGATTTAAGCCTTCCCCTTTTAGCCAGAGTTAATTCTTTAAGCGCCCAGTAGTATCAAGGTGTAGAATCGTCCTCATAATTATTCACTGCAGTTTCTGGTTCATAGAGGTATTCAAACCAGTTACCGTCTAAATCTCTGCCATAGAAAGAAGCTGTGCCATCTCGGTGTTCATGAATTGGAGATAGTTGGACTTCTTGGACTTGGAGCTGTTTGTATGCTATTTCCATTTCTGAGCGATCGCTAAACACAAAACCAAAATGTGGTCCTGCTTGGTTATATCTAGGACTCAAAAGTGCCAGTCCATCATCTCCTGCTTTGAGATATGCCCAGTCAGAATCTTTCCAGGCTATTTCCATGCCTAGATTTTTATAGAACTCCACTGCTTGGTCAACGTCTTGGACGCAAATAGCTACATGGCCTAATCTTTTTAATTTCATAGTAAGGAATTATTAAAATTTGTCTATATTCTAATTGTATTGTGTACAACTGAACTAAATAATATAAAGTAAGCTTTTGTGCATTTAAACGACATAATCCCATTGTATTTTCTATTATGTGGACATAGGAACATTCATTTGATCTAGAAGTTATTCAACATTAATAAATTACTTCTCAGATATGAGGTGAACTAGAGAATTTGATTTCCTAATTCTTAGTGTTAATGGCTCAATTTCAGAACTTGTAGTAGAAGGTGCAAATAAGTAAATTTAGGGTTTTCCTTAGTAGCTCCCCTATTACTAGAGGTACTGATAATCGAGAACTTAGATAACCAATGTCCCTCTTAATTTGATACCCTAACTAAAATGGTTTTGGGAGTAAGTAAAAGTAGTGGATATATCCATTGGACGTGGAAAAATAGCTCGTAGAGCTTACGGAATTGATGAAATTGCCCTAGTTCCTGGGCAAAGGACAATAGAGCCAAGTTTAGTAGACACGAAATGGAGTATTGGTGGTATTGAAAGAGAGATACCAATAATTGCTAGTGCAATGGATGGAGTGGTTGACGTAAAAATGGCCGTTCTATTATCAGAGCTAGGCTCAATGGGAGTTCTAAATTTAGAGGGCATTCAAACTCGCTATGCTGACCCAGTACCAATACTAGAAAAAATTAGCTCTGTCAGTAAAGAAGAATTTGTGGGTTTAATGCAAGAACTTTATGCCACTCCCATTCAACCAGAATTAATTTCTCAAAGAATTAAAGAAATCAAAAAACAAGGCGGTATCGTAGCAGTAAGTTTAACACCTGCGGGAGCACTAAAATATGGGAAAGTAGTTGCCGAAGCTGCTGCAGACTTATTTTTTGTTCAAGCAACCGTTGTTTCAACTGCATTTGTGTCACCTGAATCAGTTGAAAAACTTGATTTAGTTAAGCTTTGTCAAGAAATGCCTATGCCTGTTATTCTAGGTAACTGTGTTACTTACGAAGTGACCTTAGATTTAATGAAAGCAGGAGCTGCAGGAGTACTGGTAGGTATTGGCCCTGGTGCTGCTTGTACATCTCGCGGTGTTTTAGGGGTTGGAGTTCCCCAAGCTACAGCAGTAGGAGACTGTGCAGCAGCACGAAATGATTACTATCGAGAAACTGGAAATTATGTCCCGGTTATTGCTGATGGGGGTTTGATTACTGGGGGTGATATCTGTAAATCTATTGCTTGTGGTGCTGATGGAGTTATGATTGGTTCACCTATAGCTAGGGCGGCCGAGGCTCCAGGAGGTGGATATCATTGGGGTATGGCTACTCCTAGTCCAGTACTACCACGGGGTACTAGGATCAAAGTAGGTACAACTGGAAGTATAAAACAAATTATCTGTGGCCCAGCACAATTGGATGATGGCACTCATAATTTGTTGGGTGCTCTCAAGACTAGCATGGGAACTTTGGGAGCTAGAGACTTGAAGGAAATGCAGCAGGTAGAGGTGGTCATTGCTCCCTCCTTATTAACTGAGGGCAAAGTTTATCAAAAGGCCCAAAACTTGGGCATGGGTAAGTAGATTTACTTACTTAATCAAACTCAAGAGATCTTGACAAAATTTGTGAAGTAGCTTACAAATTTAGCGATTACTCTGGAATTATCTGAAAGGAAGTGTCAGAATATAGATAGCGGAGATGTATATTTCCGTTCACTCCTCACACCACACTCCGCCCGGACTTTTTTAGTTTGGGCGGTTCCTTCTAGGGCTTAAATTCTTATTTATTTTTTACTCATAAAAAACTATAAGTTACTATGGATAAGAATTAGAAGCAGATTTGAGAGGCAAATTTGTACATAGGTAGTACATAGGTAAGTGTTTGACAAAAATTTAGAGATTAAGTCGGTCGGTGTTGAAATTTGTCGTTATATAACCAAATGTAAATTCACCTCCAATCAACTGTGTAAAGGAGTTTAAGGTCAGTATACTTTTCGTGATATAGCTAAGTTTTTTCATGTCTATCTATTTACTCTTTAATAGAGTTATGGATATAGAATTATTAAGCTACTCTCTACTTAAAGTTAAAAAAAATTTGTACCCATGTCAAGCCACTCATAAACTACATAAAAGTTTATCCAGGTAAGCTTTTCATGATTTTTCAATGGCGTAAGTTTAGCTAGAAACCAGTTTTTTTTGCTGAAGATTGAAAACCATAATATAGGGCTGGTTTGTTGACCAAATAAGGATTAATTTACAAATGTTTTAACCTTTTTGGGTTTGAAAAAAGTGTTATTTTAAGAGCTAAAAAATATCACCCATGTTAACTTTAAAGTAATAAATTTCGTAGAAAATGACGGTATGATTACCGAAGCAGCTAATATATTTGGGATAGGAATAGCTTCGATATATAGATGGTTATCTCGCCCAAAATTGTCAGCAACTAAGGTAAAACGTCGTCGAAGAAAATTAGATTGAAAAGAATTAGAAAAAGATATAAAACAAAATCCAGAGTCGAGCATTGGCAGACAGATCTGAAAAATTTGGAGTTAATCAACCAGCTATATTTTATGCTTTGAAAAGAATGAAAATTACTAGAAAAAAAATAAATTCGTTATAGAGAAAGAAATAGAGAAGAAAGGATAAAATATTATCAGAAACTACAAAAATTATCAAAAAATTTGGAAGTAAAAGCCTTGTATTTATTGATGAATCAGGATTTGAAGATAATCAAGACTGTATTTATGCCTGTTCAAAAAAAGGGAAAAAAGTTTATGGTAAGCAAGAGGGAAAACGAGGAAAAAGAGAAAATTGAGTAGCCGTGAGAAGAAAAAAGGAAAAAGATTTAATAGCACCAATTATATTTAAATAAACCCTAAATGCCGTGGGATTTTAAAAAAGGTTATATCAACATTTATTACCATCATTAAAAAAAACCAGTGTACTGCTGCATGGATAATTCACCAATTCTCAGGAAAAAACATTATTAGATAATTAGTAGAACCAGGGAGTCATTAACTACTATTTTTGCCAAAATACTCTCCTGATTTAAATGACATAGAACATGATTTTAGTGCATTAAAAAGAGCTAGAATGTATTCACCTATCAATACATCTCTTTTGGAAATTATTCATAATTATTGTGCCAGACAGTGTCTCATTCTTATTTAAAATAACTATACTAGCTGATTAAGTTGGAAAAAGACACTAAATGAGTTCTAAATCAACATAAATCTAAATTACAGTCATAAGGTTTGTTAATCCCGTCTTGTCCCTCAAGAGCAACCTTGGTAGAATTTAGATGGTGGGCGTATTGCCAAATAGATTTCCAATATGATTTCTCAAAATCTATAAAAATTGTGAAAAAGTCTGGTTGATCAAATTTTAAATAAACTCATGTTCCAGAGGATGGCATAATTTAACTAATAGAGATGAAAATGAAAGGATTACTCAGAAATGTCAACAGAAAAACCAGAGACAGGAGAACCAACAGGAAACGTAACTGATCAGACTTTCGAAGAAATGGTGCTTAATGAGAAGCTTCCAGTTTTAGTAGATTTTTGGGCACCTTGGTGCGGGCCATGCAAGCTAGTTGGTCCCGTAGTGGATAAAATGGCAAGCAAGTATCAAGGAAAAATCAAAGTATTTAAATTAAACACCGACGAAAATCCTGCCACAGCAAGCGAATACGGGGTTCGTAGTATTCCTACCTTGATGATTTTTAAGGACAAGAAAAAAGTTGATGCGCTCGTGGGTGCTGTCCCTGAGAAGAAATTGTCTGAGACTATAGAGAAGGAGATTGATTCTGGAGAAAATAACCCTGAGCCGGCAAATAAAGGCCCTAATCCTACAGATAAGGACACTGCTACTGGAGAGAATAACCCAGAGCCGGCAAATAAGGGCCCTGAACCTACAGATAAGGACACTGATTCTGCAAATAAGAGTACTGATAAATGATTTAATAACTTTATTAAAATGAATATAATGAATATATAGAAAGTTTTTAAATCATTGCTCCTTACTCATACAGAACAGAATTCATTATTATTAAGGTTTGTTAACTATTGTTGATTTACTAATTATTTATTAACATAAGTCTATATAAATTGATATAGTTACACTTATCAATATATATAGACTATGGTAAAACACGACGAGCAGGTTTTACTTTTCAGTTATTTTAAATTACTGATCATTTATTTAATTTTCTCATCATTTTCATGACTTCCTGATAATCCTCGCTTTAACCTTATCCTGGATTAGTCAATATTGGTTAAAAAGATCCAATTAGGCCGTTTTAGGTGCCTGAAATTGCTCAATATACTAACTGATTAAGCTTGAAAAAGATACTAAATGAGTTCTAAATCAACATAAATCTAAATTGCAATCATAAGGTTTGTTGATCCCGTCTTGTCCCTCAAGAGCAACCTTGGTAAGATTTAAATAATGGGCATATTGCCAAATAGATCTTCAACATAATTTCTCAAAATCTATAAAAATTGTGAAAAAGTCTGGTTGATCAAATTTTAAATAAACTCATGTTCCAGACGACGGTATAATCTAATTAATAGAGATAAAAACAAAAGGATTACTTAGGAATGTCAATAGAACAACCACAGACAGAACAATCAGAATCAGAATCAGTAAAACCAGAACAAGTAACTGATCAGACTTTCAAAGAACGGGTGCTTAATGAAGATGAAGAGATTCCAGTTTTAGTAGATTTTTGGGCACCTTGGTGTGGGCCATGCAGGATGGTAAGTCCCATAGTTGATGAAGTGGCAACAATATATAAAGAAAAAGTAAAAGTATTTAAATTAAACACGGACGAAAATCCTAACACAGCAAGCAAATATGGGATTCGTAGTATTCCTACCTTGATGATTTTTAAGAAGGGGCAAAGACTTGATATGGTCGTGGGTGCTGTTCCTAAGAGTACATTGGCTACTACTCTAGAAAAGCACATTGAGCCAGAAAAGGAAAAGACAGAACAGGAAAAGACAGAACAGGAAAAGACAGAACAGGAAAAGACAGAACAGGAAATTGATCCATGATTTAACAACTTTATTAAATGAATATAATAAATAGACATCTCCAGAAAAGGTTCTCAAACCTTACTTTATGCTTACTCCTCTAGTTGAATAAATAGCAGGCAAATATGAAGAAAAAATAAAAGTTGTTAAACTGAATACAGATGGAAACCCTCAGGTAGGAAGGGATTATAGAATTCATAATATTTCTACTTTAATGATTTTAAGAGAGGCTAAATGGTTGGTGTTGTCTTGGGTGCTGTTCCTAATACTAGACTGGTTAGTATTATAAAAAAGTACCTTTAATAGACTCGTTGTCTAAACCTAAAAATATCCAGGAGAAAGTCACTCAGGTAGGTTTACCCTCTAATAGAATCACTACTTACAGAATTTAACTTGTATTCAAAAAGCTACCATGGTCGTAAAAAGTTTAAAATAAGGTTTGTTGCAATGACAAGATCCCTTGTGAAATGAAATTCCGACAACTAGCTGATGGGGATCTATTGGTACAAAAATGCAATAGGCAAGCATTATTGAGAATTTATGTGGAAACATGCAATAATTACAGGTGGCTCTAGTGGTATAGGAAAAGAAATAGCTAAACTCTTAGCTGGTGAAGGAAGTAATATATCAATTATCGCTCGTAATTCTAGAAAACTAGAAGCAGCAAGAGTCGAAATAACTGCTAATGTGGTTAATCCAAAACAGAAGATTATTACTTGTTCTATAAATGTTGCTAATAGATTAGAAGTTGAAAATGGGATTCGCCAAGTTATTAAGGAAGTAGGAGTTCCAGATTTATTAATTACTGCTGCAGGTATTTCTTATCCTGGTTATTTTCGGAAGTTACCAATAGAAATATTTGAAGAAACAATGGCGGTTAATTATTTTGGTTCCCTCTATTGTGTACGAAAAGTTTTGCCCATAATGGAACAAGAAAAAAAAGGGCAAATAGTGATGATTTCTTCTGGTGCTGGTTTGATAGGAATTTATGGTTATACTCCCTATTGTCCTAGTAAGTTTGCTATTCGAGGTTTAGCAGAATCTTTACGGGGAGAGTTGAAATTATATGGAATTTCTGTTTCTGTAGTTTATCCGGCAGATACAAATACCCCACAGTTAGAGGAAGAAAATAAAACTAAGCCTTTAGAAACTAAAAATATTACTGCTAGTTCTGGATTATGGGATGCAAGAGATCTTGCTGTTAAAATATTGCAGGGAGTGAGGAAAAAAAGTTTTGTAATTGCTCCTGGTATAGAAATGACTTTGTTAGATAAATTCCATAGTCTATTAGCTCCAATCATTCAATGGTACATGGATTTAATTGTGATTAAAACTCTTAAGAAAGGTTATAACGCTACGGGCAACTCAGAGGTCAGAAGTCAGAAGTAATCATATAGTTTTAACATTTAGCAATGTTCACTTAGTATACTGGGAATGCCATAAATAAATTTTTAATAGAGAAAACTTAGGAAATTTTGGGCATAGATTACAGCAGGTTTCATCAAGCTTGAGGTATAGCTATCCTTAACTACAAAAATTTATATCATGTCTACCTGAATACTGATGCTTTGGTGGAAGGAAAGCAGGGGGCAGAAGGTACTTATATCGCCATAACTAAAACCTTGTAGGGACGTTGCATAAGGGCGTCCCTACTGTGGTCAACCGACATGAAAAATGCTGTAAAACAGCCCATTTTTCTCACTCTTCAGATAGGATTGCTATAATAGATCTATGCCTTACCCATAAGTGCTGAAATACCTACTATGATTGTATTCTAGAAAAGTGAATTTAAAGGAGAAAAATCATGCAATCATGGGCAGCAGAAGAACTAAAATACACTAATTTACC
>JAKQYE010000193.1 GCA_023356605.1 Trichodesmium sp. MAG_R02
GTTAGGTTTTAGGTTTTAGGTTTTAGGTTTTAGGTGTTAGGTGTTAGGTTTTAGGTTTTAGGTGTTAGGTGTTAGGTTTTAGGTTTTAGGTGTTAGGTGTTAGGTGTTAGGTGTTAGGTGCCACGTATCAGGTGTCACATATCAGATGTCAGATGTCAGATATGAGGTTGAATCAATGTTAGGCAAAAACCAATCTGTCGGGGGGCAAATGGGTTAATAGGTGGTATTTTTCGTACCCTGGAAGCCTGAGCTTGAGTTTTCCCTTCAAACAATAGGTGTTAGGTGTCAGGTGTTAGGCGTCAGATGTCAGATATGAGGTTGAATCAATGTTAGGCAAAAACCAATTTGTCGGGGGCAAAAAAGTTGAGGGACAGAAGGAAGTTGAAGTTGACAATTTTTGGATCTGTCTAATAATAATAATTAATCTTTTAATCCTAAGTCCTAAAGTTTTGCTGATGCTTAAATTTATAAATTTTCTAGTAGCTTATAGGTATGGTATAATAGATACAATGCGTCTATATATTAGCTGATACTATAGTGCATTAAGGGTTTTAAAAACCGTCGGTATTCATGGTATCATAAACTTAGTGAGAAAGTCAACTAAATGTCTAATTACCAAAAAAAATCAACGCACTTAGCTTCAAAACACTTTTATTTTATTCAAAAAATTCTATATAGTGGAGCGATCGCCACAACAGTAGCGCTTTCTTTATTGGCCCCTAGCTTGAGTAAGCCTGCTGAAGCAAATTTAGAAAATAGTCCCAAGGTGGTTTTGGATGAAGCATGGCAAATTGTCAATCGTGATTATGTTGATGGTAGCTTTAATCATACGGATTGGAAAGCTACCAGAAAAAGTTTATTAGAGAAAAACTATACCTCCCAACAAGAAGCTTATGAGGCATTAAAGCAAGCTCTAGAGAAACTCGATGACCCCTACACTCGTTTCTTAGACCCAGAACAGTTTAAAGCTCTGACAAATCAAACATCAGGAGAAATGTCTGGTGTGGGAATGCAACTGAAGCAGGAAGAACTTAGCAAGGCGATCATCGTGGTAGATGTGGTGGAAAACTCTCCAGCGCTGAAGGGAGGTTTATTACCAGGAGACCAGATTAAAGAAATTGATGGTAAATCTACTTCTGGTTTAAGTGTATCAGCAGCAGCCAAATTGATTCGAGGTGATGTGGGTACAAAGGTAGTGCTGCGAGTTCTTCGCAACGGAGACAGGGAATTTGATGTAACTTTGACAAGAGCAAGAATTGAATTAAAAGCAGTTAGTTACGACCTCAAGCAAGAAGGAAATCAGCATATTGGGTATATCCGTTTACAAGAATTTAGTGCTCATGCTGGAGAACAAATGGAAAGAGCAATAGAGGACTTGAATAATCAAAATCCTGATGGTTATGTTTTAGACTTGCGGGGGAACCCAGGGGGTTTATTGCGTGTTAGTATAGATATTGCTCGGATGTGGATGAATAAAGGTGCTATTGTCAGCACAGTTAACCGAGATGGAGATAGGCAAGAAGTGCGGGCAAACCGTTCTGCTTTAACTAATAAACCAACAGTAGTTTTGGTAGATGGTGACTCGGCGAGCGCTAGTGAAATTCTGGCTGGAGCCCTCAAAGATAATGGTCGTGCTAAAGTTATAGGAGATCAGACTTTTGGGAAAGCTTTAGTACAATCAGTGCATTCTTTATCGGATGGTTCTGGTTTAGCGGTAACTATTGCTCACTACTATACTCCAAAAGGAACTGATATTAGTAAAAAAGGTGTTACCCCTGATGTAGTTATTAATTTGACAGACTCTCAAAAACGACGTTTATATCGGCGTCCAGAAGCGATAGCTACTAACTCAGACCCCTATTATGCTCGAGCTATTAATCTTTTGAAAAATAAAATATTGTTACGCCCATTAGTTTCACGGGAACAAGAAAATTAAATCAATGAGTGTTGATTTAATTTTAGGTTCTCAAGGCGATCGCTAATCCAACTTTAATTTTTACGCAACTGCAAAACTAAGTGCACTAATTCTGGTAAGATTAACTTTTCTACAGCTAGCTTGACTGCATTAGTAGAACCTGGAAGTGAAAATACTAATTTACTTTTATAAATACCAGCAACAGCACGAGAAGCGATCGCTCTGGAACCAATTTCTTGATAACTCAACCACCGAAATAGTTCCCCAAAACCGGGTAAAATTTTTTCTAGTAAGTGTTCAATGGCATCATAAGTAGTATCTCTGGGAGCTATTCCTGTTCCGCCATTAAAAATTACAGCATCTATATCCTCTCGCTGACATAGGGCTTCCATTTGTGCGACTATTGCCAATTTTTCATCTTTGATAATCAAATATTTTGTTGTAGAGTGACCAGAACTTCTAAGAATTTCCTGAAGTAACTGACCACTTTTATCTGTTTCTACCGTGCGGGTGTCACTAACAGTAATTACAGCACAACCCAAAGAAATATTCTCAGGATCAGGATGAGGATTTTGTTTATGCATTGAAATAACCTAATCTGTTGACATCCTCCACGGTCATTAGGCACGGGGAAAAAACCGAGCCATAGCCCCTCGGCGGGTTGACATCTCACAGGCTGCTGCTGCTTTGGCAGTAGTCTTATGCTGGCCGACCTGCCTGTTTTTTGTCTGGTGTAAGCCCACCCGCGACTAATATCTTTCTTGTGAACTAAAAAGCAAGAAGGATATAACCTGTGGAAAAAAATAAACTAAAAAGTCGCCCGCTTATGGGCGAGGCTTTAAACCCAATTTTTCGGTAAAGACTTAATTATGTCAAGTAATAGATCGTTAAAAACCCTGTTATGGTTTTGAGAACTTAACGGTTAGTTATTTGTTTTCTGCTTTCTTTAAGTCTATAGCAGCAGCTAGATGTCTCCAGGCTCAAAATTTGTTGGCCTGGGGACATCTATCAAGCCTTGTTAAATTCTAAACCATGCTCTTTAGCATAACGCTCCATAAAGCGCATAAAACGATCCCATTCTACCCGAGACTTCATAACATACTCTACCTCAAGGAATTTAGGCTCACCATTAATAAATTTGGCCTTAACTTCGCGACTGATCATTTCGCCTTCTTCATCAATCATATGCATCCCTGTAATTCCTTCACGAACATCTCGGCGAAAAGCCTTAGATTTCTCAAATAGGGTAAAAGCCTTGGGTTTCTCAAAAGTAAATTTAGCTGTTCCATTATCACCACTAACAGAACGAGTTAGACGTACTTCTGCTGTTACTTCTTCATCCATACCTTCAATAAACTGAATTGTAGTCATTAGTATTTTTGTAATCCTTAACAAATCATTAAAGTATTATTATAAACAGAAAAATTATCTTCTAGAACTAGGTTTACGAGAATCTCTACTTTTAATTTAGGGCAACGAAATACAAATAGGCCAAAAGTATATCAATTGTCAAGTAAATTTTCTACATCATCTGCACAAGAACCAGCACGGTTGGAATTAACTCTTAAAGATGCCTGAAAAGTTTGATGATTCTTAACAACCCTCTGCTTTAAAACCTGCCTAAATATATAGATATCCTATCTCGTAAGCTTCAAATTCTCCGTTATGTCCAATTTAACTAAGTTTTGTTCCAACTCTTTTTTTTTCTGGACAACAATTTTATCTATTCTTTCATTTGAGCAACCTTCAACCGTTCATGACTAGCATGACCCAACACAGCATCACTAATTCTTCCTTCTCTTGGGCCAAATATTCTGGCTCTACTATTTCCAATAGACAGGCCTGGTGCATTTGCTTGAGTATTCTCCTTTTCACTTAAAACTAATTGTTCAGGTTATTATTTAATTTTTTCGATAATGGTCTCTTTTTCCACAGAAACTATAAGGTATGTACCTCTGGTATGACTTGCCATTTAATGGCCAAAAAGACAAGCTATAGGAGAAGAGTCTCCTGCAACTTGATCTAAAATACCATTATATAGAGTAATAAAGTTAAGGTTAGTCGCGAAGGCATTAATGTTGTACTCTGGAACAATTATGATCCAGCAAGGTTTTTGATCCAGTTTATTGGCCATGACAATGGGCTCTAGTGTCTAATTGTATAAATTAATATACTTACTAAGCCAATAAAAAAAGCTTGAATCCAAGGAAATTCAACCTAAAAATAATATTACTAACTTTTGCAACTAGACACTAGGTAGAGTACATAGAGGTCTTCAGACCGCTCTTCTTTTACCTGTTAGATATCAGTTGTTTGTTCTGTTGGGGGAGAATTTTCATTTTATGTGGGGTTTGCTTTAACTGATAGTTGATTATTAGGTAGAAGAAATGTAATTACTACTAGTCTACTTAGTAAAGATTTTATTTTTAACACAATATCTAGATGGAAAGTTCAACTCATTTTTTCTTCAGTAAGTTAAAAGTAGGAAAAGACAAGGGTGGTACAATTTCACTTTGACATCTGATTTTTCCCGATTTTATATTACATACTATTCACTCGATTTTTACTATAACTATTTTTGATTTGACATTACCAGTTTTAACTAATTTTTTCAGGAGCATAAAATCATTATGATTGAGGTTGATAATTTAAGCAAAATTTATGGTTCAAACTTAGCACTGAAGGCAGTATCTTTTGCTGTACAACAGGGAGAAATACTAGGTTTTTTGGGTCCTAATGGTGCAGGTAAAACTACAACCATGCGGATTTTGGCTGGATATTTACCTGCTACAAGTGGCACGGCTAAAATTGCTGGTTATGATGTGCATGAAGATTCTATGGCAGTGCGACAATTGATTGGCTATTTGCCAGAAATACCACCATTATATCCAGAAATGACGGTGGAGGGTTTTTTGTTTTTTGTAACTAGAATTAAACGGGTTCCTGCGGGGGATCGCTATGCTAAAGTTAAGTTAGCTATACAAAGATGCGGATTATTAGATAAGCGGAAAGAATTAATTAGAAAACTCTCGAAAGGATATAAACAAAGGGTTGGTATTGCTCAAGCTTTGGTACATGATCCCCAAGTAATTATATTAGATGAACCTACTGTTGGTCTTGACCCTAGACAAATTATTGAAGTCAGAAATTTAATTAAAAGTTTGGCTCAAGAGCATACAATTATTTTATCTACTCATATTTTGCCGGAAGTTAGTATGACTTGTAATCGGGTGGCAATTATTAATCAGGGTAAAATTGTAGCTACGGGTAGTCCTGAAGAAATGAGTAATAAGTTATCAAGTGGGTGGGGATATGAAGTAGAAATTGAGGGAGAAATGCAAGAGATAGAAACTGGATTAAAACTATTAGCTGAAGTTCCAGGTATTCAATCTATAGAAAAAATTAATTTAGATTATGAAACTCGCCTCAGAGTACAAATAAAATGTCAACCGGAAATAGAACCAGGAAAAGAAATTTCTAATACTATAGTTACTGCTGGTTTGGGTTTATGTGAACTACGTCGAACTCGTGCTAGTTTAGAAGATGTTTTCTTAGATTTAACTACAGGTGAAGTTTCTAGAAATTCAACGGTTGAAGTATCTACAAATTCTGTCATAGATGAGGAAAAATCTCAGGGAAATATTGACTTAACAAAGAATAGAAATCAATTACCTGATCCTTGGGAAGATCAGACTGAAATAAATACTAAATAGGGCTTACTGAAAAAGTATTGTTAAAGATTTATTTTCCTGAGTAATAATATTTTTTCCGTTTTTCATTATTTTTCGTCCTTTCTCTATCCTGTTCTGCACTGTCAACTATCAATTCTATTTCTGGCTTCTTTTATTCATAAGGTTTCATTTTCTTTTTCTGAAAGTTCTACCTACCCCTTTTGCTCCCCTACTACCGAGGGGATAGGGATGGGTTGGTAGTAATTCCCTCAAAATATCTATCCTTTGCCTGAAAAATATTATTTGCTGTTGACTTACTCACTCCAAATATTGCTCCTAGTAGTTGAAATGTTGGTACATGATGTGAATAATATAACGTCAAAATTACGTCTTATGACTTGCTTAAAGACTTTTTTATTCTTTCCCCTACTTTGATTAATCTTTTTTCTCGGCTGGCAATTACCTGTCTTTTTTTTTCAATTTTTTGAGGGATTTCTATTAATTTTATTAGTTGTTTATCCGTAATACCAATAATTATTTTGATTTCTTTTGGGTGGTTATAAATTCATTATTTAAGCAGTTTGACAGACAAAGAATGGGCTCTGATTGAACCTATATTACCAAAAAAGAAGAAAACTTGTCCCACACATAGGGAGCAAGAGAGAAATTTTAGATGGTATTTTATATCAATTAAAAAATCGTTGTAACTGTTGTGATTTACACAATAATTTACCACCTTATTCAAAAGTATCTTGGTATTACAAGCATTGGCAAGCATTAGGAGTAATTGAAAAAATTAGGGATGGATTGCATTTTCAACTAGGTCAACAGGTAAAAAAAGTTAGATGGACAAGGTTAATGATCATTGATTCCTAAAATGCTTAAGAGATTGGCGTTGACGGAGCCGATGGGCAGCTATATCGCCTAAGTTTTTAGAGATACCTATAGAGGTTCTATAAACTAGAGATTTTGAGGCCCTCAGTAATTTTAGAAAATGATTTGACATTTAAAGTTTGAAGCTATTGGTGACCTGAGTGAAAGTGAATTGTTACATATAGTCATTTCAAATTATATTGGAAAACTTTTTCTCCACCAAACGCGAGTTATAGTAAGAGATACTTGTCTCAATCTAAATTAAAATAACTATATATTATGCCATCAAAAAAAATGTCACAGATGAGTAACTTAAAATCCTTGCCTGGTATGATTTTTTTTTATGTAGGCTACTTTTCAAATTGGTATGATACCAATGTAAAAAAAGAATGCTACAAATAACCGAAGCGATCGCATAATTTTTCACCCATCTATGTCTAGCACGACTTACGTACCAAGCACCGTATGTAGTAGGGGCATAAGACATTTACCCCCTACAAATAGCTTATTATCTACCAGTTTGCGTAAGCTCTGTCTGGAATACTAAAAATTAATATTACAAAGTTAGAAGAGACCCTTACAGAAGTTTTCATGTCGGCAGACCACAGTAGGGACGCCCTTATGCAATGTCCCTACAAGATTGTAGTTATGGCGATGTAGTTCATCAATTTGAAAAGCGCTGTAAAAGGTCGTTAGTGGCCAAAAAAACAGCTAAACAATATGGTGGTGACGGAGGAAGTCTTGTGTTATGAGCATGAGGAAAATTAAGACTATCCCTCTCTAGAGGAGGCATCTTACCTGTTAATAGTGTACCAAGGGGAATGAAATTCGCACTACAATAAGGAGAAACAACATTCAAGGTTTACCATACTACTAGACAGTGGAAAGTTCTTGGAATAACTATTGCTACAAGTCTCTCCCAATAATACTTTTAGCCTTTTGAGGATAACTTTGTACTCTCCAGTATACTATATATATAATAAAAAACCTTGTCAGAATATATAATAAAAAACCTTGTCAGAAGGTCCCATAGAGCATCCCTACTGTGAAAACTTCTATAAATTAAAATAACTAAGGAAGGAACTGAACTAATGCTAATAATAATAAGTAATATTGTGGCAATTTACAGAAAAGAATTACAAGGATATTTTGCCTCGCCTTTAGCTTATGGAATTACAGGAATATTTTGGCTATTGGGAGGATACTTTTTAGTAGCTATTTTATTAGGACCGGATGGAATTATTCAGCAAATTGCTACTAGAGACCAACTAGGAATCACAGAACCGCAAGTTGATGCACCCTATGAGTTTTTGAAAGCTTATCTTGGCATTATGGGTTCTCTTTCTTTATTTTTATTGCCTATGTTATCCATGAGTTTATATGCAGAGGAAAGAAAACGAGGTACTTTAGAATTATTAGCAACCTCACCCTTGACAAATTGGGCAGTAGCAACAGGAAAGTTATTAGCTGTATTAACATTTTATATTTCTATGATATTGCCATTGTTAGGGTTGGAGGCGATCGCTATTAATGCAGCACAGCCACCTATTTCGCCAGTATTATTACTGTTAGGACATGGGGGTTTAATATTACTTGCTGCGGCAGTATTATCATTAGGAATGTTTGTTTCTTCTTTAACAGATAGTGCGATTTTATCTGCCATTCTGACATTTGCTTTAGTATTATTTCTCTGGGTAATTGATGTGGTAGCTAATAATGTTAGTGGCCCTTTAGCAGAGGCATTAAAACATTTATCTATGCTGACACATTACACTAATATTATTCAGGGACTTGTAGATACTAGCAGTATAATTATGTTGTTGAGTTATGTTGTTTTGGGAGTATTTTTAACTGCTCAATCAATTGATGCTTTAAGGTTTCAACGTTCCTAATTTATAGGAAAAAATCAATGGTTGTTCGTCAAGAAACTGTAAGTAGGTAGGTGTTAAGATTTATCCTTAACATAATAGAATATGAGTTAACCTTAAATCAAGTGTAGGTAGGAGTTGGGATGCTACTTATAAAA
The DNA here is from genome assembly GCA_023356605.1 of Trichodesmium sp. MAG_R02. Lineage (GTDB taxonomy): Bacteria > Cyanobacteriota > Cyanobacteriia > Cyanobacteriales > Microcoleaceae > Trichodesmium. The sequence goes on from JAKQYE010000193.1 coordinate 8,486, forward strand.
CTTAATATAGTTCAGTTTTTTGTGCGTACCTACTTAGGAATGGTAGTATTACGAAAAGCAGTGCCAAACGCTTTTAGCAATGGGATAATGGGTGTTGTAGTTTACCCCGTAATGGTTACCCTTCATTAAAACTAGGTCAAGGAATATTTTTCTATAGATTTAGTAACTATAATTATTACCCCTTCGACTAAACTCATCTAAACTTACCCAAAATCTATTTTGAGCTTTACAGCACTTTTCAGATTGATAAATCACATTGTCATAACCAAAACCTTGTAGGGACGTTCCATGGAACGTCCCTACTGTGGTCTACTAAAATGAAAACAGCTCTAGGTAAAAACAAAATACAACAGTTAGAGAGAACCAAATGTAGTAATAAATATATTTAGTCTCTGATACTATTTTGCTAACAATTGTTAACAATGCACAGGAAGATTAACTTACTGAGGGGGTATGTCCCAATGTGGTAGAAAATTTCTCTACCACGCTTTTGATCAAGATCCCACGCGCTCCGTTTAAGTCGCGACTAAGGGGAAAACCATCATTACCAGTTACAACTTTTTGGCCACCTAAATTGTTGAGGATTTCACCAGTCCAACTAACGGTTTTGCTAGTATAGGCTTCACTTACATCTACAAGGAATTTAGTTATATTCAACAGCCTTTTAGCTGTAAGAAAAGTTCAAACCTATAATGTGCCCAGTTCAACATTTGTCTAACTGATTTACTTCTGAGCTTTCTACTAGATTTGATTATCATCTGAGAAACTTCAAAAGTTGGAAGCAGAATTACCTCAAAGTTTTGAACTAAAAATAAAGCTGTTTTGTGGTATGATTGAACTATCAGGTTTCTAACTAAATTTCTCTATTTTTAAAAGAGCGCTTTTATTTTGTTTGGCGATCGCCTCCAATAAAAACGCCCTGGAGCTAAGAGGAAAAGAAATTGGCTGTAAACTTAAACTGGGGGCCGAATGCCCAGAAATGTGACCCAGGGCAGCAATGTCCATGCTCTACCCTGTCAAGGTCAGGCTCAGGAGGATGTTACGGTGCTAAAGCATGACCCCGAAGCATACTACCAATAGTTTTGGCAGTAATCTTCATTTGAACTAAAGGATTAGCAGGTACAACAGTTTTGTACAAATAACTATCAAAAGTTAATTTCTGCACATCTCGGTCAGCACACATTTCTACAAATGCTTCCCGGGTAGCATCAGAACGATAGAATACTCTCTGCAAAATATCCAATACTTTGTAAGTCATGCCGTATTTATCATCCCATCGCTTCAGATAAAGTTTCAAATCTGCCTGAGTTGGGATGATAGCACCATTATTGGAAGTCTCAACAATAGTTTCAGCACACATCCGAGCAGATTTAGCGGCAAAATAGATGCCTTCACCAGAAGACTTAGTGACAGTACCTGCAGCATCTCCGACTAGAGCAACTCTACCACGAACACGATGGGGGCGAGGATGTTCAGGAATAGGGTGAGCTTCTACTTTAATTATTTTGCCTCCTTCGAGGCGTTTAGCTGCACGAGCGCGAATACCTGCTTGTAACTGTTTGATTTTACTCTGGTGAATTTTCATTGTACCAGTACCTACAGCAACGTGGTCATATTTGGGAAATACCCAAGCGTAGAAGTCTGGGGAAACATCATCGCCGACATACATTTCTGCGAGGTCTTCGTAGTATGCCATGAGATGCTCAGGGAGACGAATACGCTCTTGAAAGGCGATCGCGTAATTGTAATCTCCAGCATCAATAGCTTTAGCTACACGGGAGTTTGCCCCATCTGCTCCAATAACTAAATCCACTTTTAAGGTTTTAGCTGTTCCTTGAATATCTCCTTGTGAATGGTCAGAGTAATGAATAATGTAGGGGTCTCTATCATTAGTAGGAATATCCAGTTTATAAACTGTGCCATTAATTAACTTGGCCCCTAGGGAAGCTGCCCGGTTTCTCAGAAAACCATCTAATACTTCCCGACGGCACATACCTATATATTCATTTTCTTTTTCTATATGAATATCTACCTCAACATTGGAGGGAGATATCATTTTCATTTTTCTAACTCGGCGATCGATAATTTCTGGTGGTAGGTCAAATTCACTTACCATACATAGGGGAATGGCTCCACCACAAGGTTTGGCATTATCTAGTTTACGTTCAAATAAATAAGTTTCAATGCCTGCTTTTACTAAAATCTCGGCAGCAGAGGAGCCCGCCGGACCAGAACCAACAACAGCAACCCTTAAACTCAAAGTTCTTCTCCTTAATCTTTTTTCCATATACAAGTTGGGATAGTATCACGGACTTAGAGCTTGTGATTGATTTTGTTGGGGTATGTAAAGAAAATGCAATAGACTTTAATATTTTGATACTAAATGCTCATTGATGGACTTTTGCCAGTAAAAACTTGAAAATCAAAAGTCAAAATCAAGTCTTTTTTCCACTTTAGTAGAAGAAGTTATAATTTGCTTTTTTTTATGAGAAAAAGGCGATCGCCCTTTTTATTTTTATACCTCTAATAACCCCTAATACTAAATAGGTTGGGACAAATCAAAAAGTAAATAAAACTTTTGAAACTTTTACCTATTTTCTATTCCCTGTTTCTTGTCTCCTAAAAAGCAGTAAGATTTTTGCCACAAACACTGATAGGATTGCTATATTTATATCCTATCATAATCTCGTTAATCTTATTTAGAGCGCTACTTAATTGATGAACTACATCGCCATAACCAAAACTTTGGAGGGACGTTGCATGTAGGGACGTTCCATAAGGGTGTCCCTACTGTGGTCTACCTTGCAGGAAAACTGTTGTAATAGACAACTTCTTGATTGTTTAACTCAACTTAAGAAAAAGTTAAATATTTAAGAATTTGGGGAATATGGAGTAGGAAGTAAGAAGTAGTTCTAATACCAAGGCTGAAAAAAGAATGCTATGCTTAGATGAAACTTCAGTTATTAACAGGACTTACGCAAAGAAACCCGGTTAAGACAGTAAATCTACGAGAAACCGGGTTTGTGAGTTTGCCTGCGTAAGTAATTAATATTAGCCGAATAGCTTTTTTGATAATTATTAGCCAATTAGTTTTAATTATTCTGATCTTGACTTCTTTGTACGGACCTTGTGTGGAATATCCCTATGACTCCCTCTTCTGGGAGAGCCTAGGGGCAGAGCTGTTTCAAAGTCCAACTCAAATTGGTTTGGTGGGGAGATGGGGAAAAGTGAGAGATAGAGAAAAACGGGAGATAGAGAGATGAGTTAGTCGAGGTTCGGGGTGGATATCCTACTCAAGAAAGTGCAACAAAACATTTATCAAATCTAGATTATGCAACGTTAATTAACCTTTTGTTTTACCTCTATCAAGTCCAGCTTTTACCCAGTTAATATATTCATGTACTGAAAAATTTTTGGAGCAGCAATATTAGTCAAGCTATTAGGTTTATAATGCTCATCAAGTAATTTATCAGCTACTCAAGAAAGTGCAACAAAACATTCATCAAATTAGTCTAATAATATAGAAGCAGAAATAAGTAGTATAGATAGTTAAAATTTATAATTCATATCTAGATTATGCCATGTTAATTAACCTTTTGTTTTGCCTCTATCAAGTCCAGCT
>JAKQYE010000194.1:0-4840 GCA_023356605.1 Trichodesmium sp. MAG_R02
GGATTGATAAATTTCATTTAAGCTTTTCTCCCTATAGAGCCATAAACTATAAAAATATTTTAACCACTAGAACTGGGCATCTGTAGTTTGAGCATTTACCAGCCATCAGAATTATGGCCAAGATTTCAGTCAATGGCCAATATGTCCCTGATGGTTGTGGGTGAAGAGCGATCGCTTTCCCCAAGAATATGGCCCTCAATTCTATAAGGAGCGATCGCCAGAATTATTGAAACCTCAATCACAAAATTGCTGAATTATCTGCCTAGTAGCTAAACCAGTTTTTTCCCAACTAAACTCTTTTACTCTGGCCAAACTCAAAGTCCTCAGACGCGATCGCTCCCCCCGATCTTGAGCAATAATATTCATGGCATCTGTTATTTCTCCTACATTTTTGGGGTTAACCAAAATAGCTGCATCTCCCGCAACTTCTGGCAGGGATGAGATATTAGAAGTAATCACAGGGGTACCACAACCCATTGCTTCCAATACGGGAAAACCAAACCCTTCCCACAAACTAGGAAAAACTAGAGCGATCGCCTGACTAATTATTTTGGGTAATTCTCCTGTAGGAACATAGTCAAGAAATTTTACTAAATTTGTTAAACCTAGTTCCCTAATTTTAGTTTTTAATGTTGGTGTATAAGTATTATCTGTAGGTCCGGCAAACCATAATTCATACTCGTAAGAATTAGGCAAATTAGCAAAAGCTTCTATTAACCGATGCAGATTTTTATAATGGTCGTGGCGACCGAGATAAAGAAAATAATTTTTTGTAGGTAAATCTAAAAATTGAAATCTTTGAGAGTCATAACCTAAAGGAATAGGAGTAATTTTTTTAGAAGGTATTTGGAAAAAATCAGTAATATCTTTTGCCGTAGCTTCAGAATTACAAATAATATGTTCTGCCTGACTTAATACTTGGGGAATATAATATTTGAAATAAGCAGTTAAGCGAGAACCAGTTCGAGGAAAACGTAAAGGAATTAAATCGTGAGCCATTATAATATAACGACACTGAGAAAATAATGGCGCTTCTGGAAGGGGAGAAAAAAGTAGATTTGCTTGTAATTTTTTATAGATATTTGAAATTTTAAATTGAGTCCAAAATAATCGTCGTAAATGACCTTTAGTTCCCTGAGCAGGAGTCATATTATTAGGGATGAGATGACAATTAAAATTGGGAATCTTATTAGGAACTAACAGAGTAGGATTAAGTTCTTGAAGTTGTGGCAGGATGTTATTAGCATAGACAGATATTCCTGTAGGCTGGGAAATTAATACTGATAAGTTAATAAGAAGTTCGTTAGACATTGACAGTTAGAGGCAAAAATTTTAAATACCGTAGGCTGGGTTGAGGAACGAAACCCAACATTTTCTTGAGCCAGGGGAGTACTTGAGTCAGTCCAATAGGGTGCGTTAGGCACTTACCACAAAATACCGTTGAACTGTAAAATGTTACATTGCGTAGTAACGCACCGTTGATCTTCACTACATATTTTGCACAAAATTAGCTTTTTCAGTCCACTACTGGAGTGACACATATTCGATAGTACGTGAAGACAGACGGATTACTAAATCCCTTTCATAGTCTGAATTTAAGCCGTATAACACACCATATAAGTTTTGCTACATTTTTCCGCGTCTCACTTTTAACTTTTAACTTTTAACTTTTGACTTTTGACTTTTGACTTGAAAGGCTTTGTTGGGTTTTACTTCGTTCTACAAAGGCCTACAATAATTTTAAATACTGTAGGTTGGGTCTTGGAACAAAACCCAACATTTCCACTCAAACTGATTTAGATTAGATAAAAATTTCTCTAATCAAATTATGGTTTGTGAGGTTTCACCTCGTTTTACAAGGGTTTTCGACTGATAAATTTGGCGATCGCTTTGATTTTAACACAAGCTATTTTATAATGTATTGGTAGCTTAATAAAAGCAGCTATCGTAATTCTAAGTAATCTATATATTAAAACTAATTTATTTGTGTGTTTTTCTAAACTCAATAAGTAGCTATAAATACTATACTTAAGTTTTAATTTTGGATTTTTACTGGTAATAGAAGATGGTTGATGAATTACAGATATTGTTTGAGTAATAGCTATTTTATGACCTTGTTTTTTGTACCGTCTACAAAAATCAAAATCCTCATAGTATAAAAAATAATCCTCATCAAACTGAGGGCATTTTTCAAAGTTATTGAAGTTAATTAACATACTGCATCCTGTCACCCAATCTGTGATTGATGTTTTTGTCTGGGAGATAAATTCATTAGCAATTATTTTACCAGTTTCGGGAATAAATTTTCCGCCACCAAACCAAATTTCACCTGTGGGTTCGTAGACGATCGTTCCTAATATAGAAATTTCAGGATTTTTGGCTAAAAAATGATGTGCTTTTTCCAGAGAATCAGATAATAAATAAGCATCGGGATTAATTAACCAAACTATTGCTTGAGGATTTTGAGTATAGATCCAATTTAATCCTAAATTGCAAGCTTTGCCATATCCTAAATTAGTTTCTGAGTTGATAATAGTTGTGGTATTTTTTGGGAGTTGATAAATAGATTCATCATCTGTAGAGTTATTAATAATGATAATTTTTTCAAATAGGTAAGAAGTTAATTGAATTGAATTAATTAATTTCTTAATTAACTCAGTTGAATAATAGTTAACCGTGAGAAAATAGATAGTCTTTATATTAGTTTCTCCTTTAGGGTGGAATGAAAGTTATAGCAACCTGGGCTGGTATTTTACATAATACAAATTGCTACTCATGTAGTATATGTGAAAGTACTGGTAATAGTAGCAGAAATTTATACTACATTTAAAGACAATAGTAATATGTAAATATGTGAGCGCTTATAGCTATACATTAGTTATAGTTATTTTAATTTAGGTTGAGACAAATATTTTTTGCTATAACTAAGTTTTAACAGAAAAAGTGTTTAATTATTATTTGAAATGACTATATCAGTACCTTCGAGTGAAGCTAAGACAATTAAAATTGTGATCTACGACAGATTTATAAATACCTTTTCCAGTCTCAATTTAGCCATCAATAAGCACCTAGTAATCAACTAAAATAGTGAGTAATAACGGATTTATAAATACCCTGTCCAGTCTAAATTTTAACTGTAAATACCTACGCTAAAATAATGCTATTCCTAATTTATATTAATTCTATTTGACTATCATCTCCAATCATAAACCGTAATGCTTTAGGATGTTGTGGAGCATTAATTAGTTGAGCACGACGACCGAGTAAACTATCAACAATACGCTGATTAATTTCAATAATTTTTGCTCCTTGTAATATCACACTGTATTCTATATCAACATCAATTAAAGTCACATTATCAGCAATACTACTATAAGGGCCAATAAAACAATTTTCTAGGTGACAATTATCACCTATAATGACAGGACCGCGAACACTAGAATTAATTAGTTTTGTATTTTTACCAATTTTTACCCGCCCTATAATTTGACTTTGAGAATCTATTTCTCCATTTACTGATGTCGTTATACTAGTATCTAAAATAATTTGATTAGCACTAAGTAAATCATCTTTTTTACCTGTGTCTAACCACCAACCTTCTAAAGTGCTTGCTTCCACAGAAATTTCCCGATCTTCGCCGGAAGTTTGTTGGTCAATCAAATATTGAATAGCATCAGTAATTTCTAATTCTCCTCTGGTTGAAGGTTTAATATTAGCAACAGCATTATGTATTTTATTAGAAAATAAATATACACCCACGAGCGCCAAATCTGATGGGGGAATTTTAGGCTTTTCAACTAATCCTAGTACTCGCCCATTATTATCTACTTTTGCCACACCAAAAGCCGTAGGATTAGGAACTTTGTAGAGCAATATCAAAGCATCTAATTGCTTCCGCTTAAAAGTATCTAAAAATTGCCCAAGCTGACTTTCAATGATATTATCTCCGAGATACATAATGAAAGGAGAATCTCCCAAAAATGGTTGAGCAATTTTAACAGCATGAGCTAAACCAGCAGGTTTATCTTGGAGAATGTAAGTAATATTCGCTCCAAATTTTTCGCCATTTCCTGTTAATTCTTGTACTTCTTTTCCCGTTTCTGGACTAATAATAATTCCTATGTCAGTAATACCTGCTGCTACAATACCTTCAATTCCATACCACAAAATAGGTTTATTAGCTACTGGTACTAATTGTTTTGCTCCTGTATAAGTAAGAGGACGTAATCTTGTTCCTTTTCCACCGGAGAGAATCAATGCTTTCATATTAATATTTACGATTATGGGTTTTTGCTGTAGTTTGTGTTTGTGAGCATGATTTATTTGAGTCTAACATAGGCTTAATTAGTTATCAGTTATAGAAACAGGACTTACGCAAAGACACTTATGTAAGTGTAAATATCGGATCAGGATTATCAAAAATACACCACATATAGAAGCAATACGTAAGTCCTGAGAAATTCTCACAATTGTGAGATACATTTATTATCCCCCGTGCATCCCCTTAAAAATAGTGATATAGGGCTTGACCTTGTTATAAGGTACGCCTACCTGAGCAAGATGCTCGCAATACATAATTTTCACTATTTACCTTATACCTTATAGTCATTTTAATAAAGAATTGAGACAAGTATTTATTGCTATAACTCGCGTTTGGTGCAGAAAAAGTTTTCCATCTCTTTTTGAAATAACTATATATAGCTATCCTTAGAGTGTTTGTGGCAAAAATCTTACTGCTTTTCAGGGAACAAGGAAAAGGGAACAGAGAATAGGTAAGAGTTTTAAAAGTTTTATTTACTTATTGAAGTGTCGCAACTGATTTAGGACTGCTATATGCCCG
>JAKQYE010000194.1:4940-8810 GCA_023356605.1 Trichodesmium sp. MAG_R02
AAAAGTACAGTATTTATGATAAGGAACATTATATTTTATGGAAACAAATAGATTTATAATTAAGACAAATTCAAATTAATAAAGGTCAGGGTAATGGTAACTTTAGTAAAAATGAATTAGAAAAACATCAACTGGCTTTCCAACGTAATAAGATTTTGAATGATTTTTTTTGGCAGCTCCTATGGCACCAGTTTGATAAATAAATTCATTTATTAATTAAAACCTGAACCGCAAAATTTTTATTTCTTGTCGGAGAAACAACTTTTACTTTTAAAATAGCTGTTCCTAAAAAAGCATAATAAACTACCCCCAAAACACCAAAAACATATGTTTAAAACTGCAGATGAACAATTATCAATACTAAATTGTTAATTGTTCATTGTTTAATTTTTACTGATTAGCTCTAGCATCTTGAATGGCTAAATAAAAAAGTAAGGCTGCTAGAGGTATACTCAAGCCCAGAATAACTCCTGTTACTAAACTACCTAGCTCTGGTTCTCCAGAGGATAACTCAAAAATGGAGCCGACTGCTGCGATAGCTGCTACACAAGACCCACCCAAAAACAAGGTTGATTTAGGAGTTCCTACCATATTTTTTGTTTTCCTTTATTGACTTTCTTTGTTTTGTGTGATATGCAAACATTAGGGGGCTTGCTTGACTAACAAATAAAGTCTCAAGCCTCCCCCCCCCTTAGGTTCAGGAAAAAATCTTGGATTTAGTCTTTCAAATATCTAGTTTGAGCTAGAATTACTGATAGCTGATAAATGAAATGACCAGACTTCTACTAAACTTATCCAAACTTACCCGTACCAATTGCATAAGCATTGGAGCTAGCGACCGTGTTTCACCAACATACCACTGAGTGCAGTTTGTAACTTATCTACGACCCAGGCAACGAACATCCCAAAGAAGCTCAAGCTATTACATAGTATTCTAAATTACTCATACTGCTAGAATATCCCTATCTATGTATAAGTCTAAAGAAATTTAGTTAATTTTTGTTTAACTGTCAAGTCCCCCTAATTTTGTAAAGACTTAAGCAAAAGATTTAACATCTTTGGGAGAAAACTTATATTTGGCCAACTCTTCATTCAGTGCCAATTTATTCTCTACTCGGTCCACAAAAAGGACACCTTGAAGATGATCTATTTCATGTTGAATTGCCCTAGATAATAATTCCTGAGCCTGAAGAGTTTGAGGACGACCATTTTCGTCCTTATAGGCAACCTCAATGGTTGAAGGGCGTTTAACATCCAAATAAACCCCAGGAATACTCAGACATCCTTCTTGAAACAGGCAAGTATCATTGCTGTAGTCTTTAATTGTAGGATTTATCAAAACTAGAGGAGGAGTAGCAGAATTATCCGGCTCACAATCTATGACAATAACTTGCTTTTGGACGGTAACCTGGGGCGCTGCTAGACCAATACCATCAGCAGTATACATAGTTTGGAGCATTTTTCGAACCAGTTGTCTAATGTCATTATCTACTTTAGAGACTCGCTTGGCTGACTGGCGTAAAGAGCGATCGCCCAAATAATTTATTTCTAAAGGTGAGTTTTCTAATTTTTCCTTGTTAACTATAATTTCAGAATCCATAGAATCTTAATTTACGAAAATGTTTACCAATAATTGGGGTTAATAGCCCTGTCCTTCTATTATATATATTTTAAAAAAGAAAAAATTATAAACCTAATGAACAATTCTAACTCCTCTCCAACTAATAATCCCAATTCTCAACCTACATTGGAAAGTCCAAATGGCACCCAGGAAGCAATTACTTCTGTCAAAAAATCAATAGAGCAGTTAAACTTCATAGATAATGAAATAGAACAAATGCTTCCGGTACCTCCCATACCCAATACTTTATATGAAGGGCCCAAAAATCGAGTGGTATCTATTGTCACCCTAATAGCGATCGCATTAATGATTCTAGGTTTAGCTATAGATAATGTACTCCTTGGTTATACCAGTGCTATTATAGCGATGCTAGCTTCAGTCCGGATGATTTGGCCCAGTTGGGGTAAAGTCTGGAAAACTTTGATCCCTCCCGTTTGGCGTAATCTAATCATTGCCTGTTTTGGTCTATTGGCAGCTATTGTCGGTTTGCTAATGTTAAGTGGGGCAAACCAACAACCTGGTAGTAGGAATATCCATATTAACTGGGATGCTATTGGAGCCGTCGGTGAACTGATCGGAGCTTTGGGTCAAATTTTGATTGCAATAATTGCTGTATATGTAGCTTGGCGACAATACGTTATTTCTAAAGATTTAACAATTCAACAAAACCGTATTACTCAACAACAAACTATTGATGCTTACTTTCAAGGAGTTTCTGATTTAGCAATGGATGAAAAAGGTTTTTTGGAAGATTGGCCACAAGAACGAGCGATCGCTGAAGGTCGTACAGCAGCTATTATCAAAAGTGTAGATGGAGAAGGGAAAGCCAAAATTCTCAGATTTTTATCTCAGTCTAAACTATTGACGCCAATTAAACGCGACAGACTGTTAGGTCGTCCGATATTTGATGGTCAAGGTGGTTATGCAGAAGACAGGGAATATGGTACTCGTGTTATTGATTTAGGAGTCATGTTAGCAGGTGCCGACCTAGGCAAAACAGATTTGCGGTGGACAGAATTAAGTGATGCTAATCTGGTGAGAGCTAATCTCAACAGTTGTGATTTGGTAAAAGCTAATTTATCCCGCACCATCCTATATGAAGCAAGTTTGGTAGGTGCTGATTTGAAGGGAGTAAAATTTTTTTATGGCACGGCTGAAAATGCTACTCCCCGCAGTCGTACTCATATAGCTAATTATCAAAGTGGTACTTATACTGGTGCAGTTGTAGAAAATGTTGACTTTACTGGAGTCAGGCGGTTGTCTGATGAACAAGGTTATTATTGTTGTGCTTGGTGTGGAGAAAAAAGTCGAAAAACCATACCAGGTGGTTGTGAAGGTATTCCGAATAAATTAGGGCGTTAGCATTATTAGAGAGTAGGGAATAGAAACCATTGACTTAATCAAAAAATAACAATATCAGGACTTACGCTATAGTAATAATTGTAGTGTAAATATCTGAAATAAAAACCCAAAATACACCATATATAGCAGTATTGCATCAGTTCTAAATCTGATAAGTTACAGGACTTACCCAAAGACACTAATTGTAGTGTAAATTTCGCAAATATAGTCATTTCAAAAAGAGATGGAAAACTTTTTCTGCACCAAGCGCGAGTTATAGCAAGAAATACTTGTATCAATTTAAATTAAACAGGACTTAGGCAAAGAAACCCGGTTAAGACAGTAAATCATTGTTTTAACACCAGGACTTACGCAACGGCACTATGTATAGTGGCAATATCTTGAAAATAATAATTTTTGGCACCACATATAGCGGTACTGCGTAAGTCCTGAACACATAAATATCTACGAGAAACCGGGTTTCTCAGTTTGCCTGCGTAAGTCCTGTTAAAATAACCATAATTATCAAAAATACACCACAGATAGAAGCAATAGGTAAGTCCTGAAGTTAATTAGGTATCCGCCTTATATTCCCTCCAGCCCAGGTGAACATTACCTTTTAACTTCTCCTATTTCCCAAGCTGCTTGAAAGAAATCTCGTTCGCAGAGCATGGCATAACAGTAAGTTGATTCTGCTTCTTTTATATTCTCTGCGTAGCGGTCTGTGACTTTTTCAAGCTTTTGCGCTAATAGTTCAAATTCCTGAGTGCTATAAGTACGGATCCATTGAGAATATTCATGCTCTGGAATTTCTGGTGTAGCTAACTGTTGCCCCAAAAAAGCATACAGTCGCATACAAGGTGTCATTGCTGTAGCGATCGCCCCAATATTATTACCCCAAGCAGTCC
>JAKQYE010000194.1:8910-12073 GCA_023356605.1 Trichodesmium sp. MAG_R02
ACAGCAAATCATTGTTTTTAACACATAAATATCTACGAGAAACCGGGTTTCTAAGTTTGCCTGCGTAAGTCCTGATGAGTATAAGTCTCAATAAGATTGACAAACTACACTTAGGATAATCATAAGTCCTTAAGTAGCAAAACAGCTAGACCAAATGATTTCTGGAGGAGAAATTAAAGGAGGAGAGCTGCTAAAAATTTACGGGGGTATTTCTCTATTAGTAAACTATACTTTGGCTCATGTAGTTATTGAATGCTTTTTATCTTTTATAAAGTTGTAGAAAACACCCTTTCTAGGGTAGTGTAAACTAAAAAAGTCAATAGAAAAAAGGGAAAAAGACATGAGTTCCTACAATATTCGTTTAGAAAAAGATACTCTTAAAGTAGACTTTGCTAAGACTCCTTCCGGTGAAGCTATCAAAGTTGATGGAGACCAAATTGTTAAAGACGTAGCAAAACAGCTAGACCAAATGATTTCTGGAGGAGAAATTAAAGGAGGAAAACTGCTAAAAATTTACGGGCGTATTTCTGTATTAGCAAGCTATACTTTGGCTCATCAACTAGGACATTTATATGGAGCGATCGCTGTTTCGGACACCCGTTTAAATGCCTATGTTGTCGTGAACAGCACAACTCCTGACTATCCTCTAGGAACTCGTATTAACTTAGAAACTGGTGAAACTCTCCAAGTACCTCCTCTCCCTTCAATGGAACCATCATTTTTAACATATTGGGAAGATGATATTTTAATTGCAAAAATAAAAAATGGTAAAGAAGTAGATGGGGTTCAAATTCTTAAAGACGCAAGAATACAGTTAGAAAATTTAATTAATTCTGGGGAATTATCAGGGGGTAAAAAACTTTTAAAAATTAACGGACGTTCAACAGTTTTAGCTAGTTTTTTCATTGCTAATAAATTAGCTCATCAATATAGTGCTATAGCTGTTTTTGACCCAAAGATTGGTTATACAGTAACTATCAGTCATTCTAAAGACTATCAAATTGGACAAATATTAAACATAGACAATCCTCTCAAATATAAACCTATAAAAGTAGTTTTATGCGGGGCACAAAATACAGGAAAAACAGTTTTACGAGATGGTTTAAAAGAAGTTATTTTAAAGTCAAAATTAGCTCCAACAGATTTTTATTCGATTTCAGGTTGTCCTGATGGTGATGGAGCTTTTTATTCTGAAACTGCCAAGAAATATTCAGACTTAGCCAAGGAATTAAAAGTCGAATATAAAGCAAAATTTACTCCAGAATTTGCTACAGCTAAAGCACGAGATATCCAAAGAATAAAAAACTCTCTCTTGTTATTTGATGTAGGGGGAAAAACTTCTCCAGAAAATAAACTAATTATGTCAGAAGCTACTCATGCTGTGATTTTAGCTAAAACAGAAGCAGATGTGATTGAATGGCAAAATTTTTGTCGAAATCAACTAAAAAAAACCATACAGATAATTGCAATTATCTACAGCGATTATAATGCAAAAGAGGATAAAGTTGAAAAAAAAGATTCAATTTTAACAGGTATTGTACATCATCTAGAAAGAGGAGAAAATGTTTCCCATCGCCCAATGATACAAGCATTAGCCTCAGAAATTATTCAGTTAGTTAACTTATAAAAAAGCAGGAGCAATTGACATCTTCCCCGTCCAAAGCGGAGGTACATAATTACACCTAAGATTATCAAAATTGAGGGAATACAGTCCTTGATATTGTTATAGTAATCCGCCCATAGGTCGCAACAGATATAATAATAATAACATATCCACTTCCCTAGACAAAAAATGAATATTTTAGATGAACTAGACGATTTTATAAATCAAACATGCATAGTCAAAAGAAATAAAAAGAGCAAAGGCACATCAAAATGATTTTTTCGGGAAAATTCTACCGTGAAATCAAGGAATTATTAAATGTAACTCAGCAGTTTTATTAGTGAATGGAAAAATCAAGCAATGTTTCATGGTGTAGACAGTTTAAAGTTTCAATTATATTGAAAAAAAAGGTTACTTAAAAGCTGTCGAGAAAGAGGAAATAATTGAGTGGATAAAGGCATAAATTTACCTAAGATTATCAGATTTGCAAAAATATTTAAAAAAGCAATATGATGTAGTTTTTGATCGATTACAAAGTTATTATCATTTACTCAAATAAGTGGGAATAACTTGGAAAAAACTCACTCATATAAATCCAGCTAAAAATGATGAATTAGTGAAAGCAAAAAAAAGTTAGGGAGGAATTATTGATCAAATGGCAATTCATTAATAGAATTTACATTTTGCACTTCAAAATGTAGTATTTAAATATGCTATTGAAAGCTTTGCCAGATAATAATTATGGAGTTTATAAGTAAAAAATACATATTACAAAATTATTAACAGTTATTAGCAATAACAGAGGCTATAATCTACCTTCTTCGTTAAAAATACCCTTGTAGTATACTTGAAGTGCGGAAAGTGGGATAGAAGCTTTTCAGCTTGCAGTATTTATGGTTGATGAATGTCATTTATTATGGGGCAATCTCCTAAGTTATGCTTGGGTAAGAAAAGATAAACAAATAGAAATTCCTATTAAAAATGAAAGAGAAAGACAAACTTATTCTGGAGCCTATTATTATCAAAGTAAGGAATTTATTGTGCAAGAATTAAAGAAGTGTAAATACTGAGAATACTATGGAATTTGTTAAATCTTTAAAAGAGCAAATACCGGGAAAAAGATTAGCAATATTTGGGGACGGTGCAAGTTCTCATAACTCTCAAGATTTTAGATAATTATTGAAGTTAATTAATCAAGAAAAACCTGAATAAAAATGGTTAATAAATTGTCTAAAATTTGCTCCGAATACCCCAGAACAAAACCCTGTAGAAGATATTTGGTTACAAACCAAAAACTTTATGATTGCATTTTATCATCTTTGTAGTTCTTTTAAATATAGTTAAGTGGTTATTTAATTTTTTTGCAGACGGTCAAATCTTTGATTTTCCAAAACTTTTTCAGTATGGAATTTTGCCACAACTATCCAGAGGATTGCTATATGAGGTACCCCCTACCCGAGCAAGATACTGGCACTACATAATTTTTACTATTTACCTTGTACCTTATATGCCCAAAATCTGCTGTATATAGGCCTCCGAATATTCCTAAATCTTTTTTTT
>JAKQYE010000195.1 GCA_023356605.1 Trichodesmium sp. MAG_R02
TTTTGACAGCTTTTAAGTAACCTTGTGTTCCCTTATATTGAAGCTTTAAACTTTCTACACCATGAAACATTGCTTGATTTTTCCATTCACTAATAAAACTGCTGAGTTACATTTAATAATTATTTAATTTCACGGTAGAATTTTCCCGAAAAAATCATTTTAATGTGCCTTGGCTCTTTTTATTTCTTTTGATTATGCATGTTTTATTTATAAAATCGTCTAGTTCATCTAAAATATTCATTTTTTGTCTAGGGAAGTGGGTATGTTATTATTCAGGACTTACGCAGTGCCTCCATATATAGTGCATTTTTGACAATAAATTCAGATATTTACACTACAAGTAGTGCCTTTACGTAAGTCCTGATTATTATTATTATATCTGTTGCGACCTATGGGCGGATTGCTATAGCAACCCTATGAGTGTTCGTAGCAAAAATTCTACTGCTTTTTAGGGAACAGGGAATAGGTAAAAGTTTTAAAAGTTTTATTTACTTTTTGATTTGTCGCAATCTATACGCTGACTGCTATAGTTATACTATAACCACTGGTTGGACAGTTACGTGGGTATCTGTTGGATGAGTGAGTTATTTTGGAGTGTGTATTTGGACTTAAAAAGAGGGAAGGGCCTTGCGGGTAGATGTACGAGAAAAAGAAACCGGGCATCGTGAGGTGACTGAATGCCCATTTTCACACTATGTGTATCCTGAGAATGTTAAAAAGAGCAACTGTATATGCTGAAAAGTTCGGACTTGAAAAATCACTCAGAAATTAGCCGAGTCAAAGTGCTAAGTGAAGCACTACCTTACATTCAAAAATTTGCTGGGTGTAAGATAGTCGTGAAATACGGTGGTGCGGCTATGAAGGATGGTAATCTAAAAGATCAAGTAATGAGAGATATTGTACTATTATCTTGTGTCGGTATACGTCCTATTGTTGTTCACGGTGGCGGTCCAGAAATTAACTCTTGGTTGGGCAAATTAGGAATTGAACCCCAGTTCAAGGATGGTTTGCGGGTTACTGATGCCCCCACAATGGAAGTAGTTGAGATGGTTTTAGTGGGAAAAGTCAATAAAGAAATTGTTTCTTTAATTAATCAAGCGGGAGGATGTGCCATAGGTTTGTGTGGTAAGGATGCTAATTTAATTCAAGCACGTCCAGAAGGGAGAGAAGGTATTGGTTTTGTTGGGGAAGTCAGCAATGTTAAGGTAGATATTCTAGAATCTCTAGTTAGTAATGGCTATATTCCAGTGGTATCTAGTGTAGCAACTGACGACCAAGGACAGGCTTACAATCTTAATGCTGATACGGTGGCGGGTGAAATTGCTGCTGCTGTGGATGCCGAAAAGTTGATTCTCCTTACGGATACAGCTGGAATTTTAGAAGATTATCACAATCCAGATACTTTAATTGTTAAGTTGGATATTCAAGAAGCAAGAGGGCTAATTGAAAAAGGAATTGTATCTGGTGGGATGATTCCTAAGGTAAATTGTTGTGTCAGAAGTTTGGCTCAGGGGGTTCGAGCAGCTCATATTCTTGATGGTCGAGTTCCCCATGTGCTTTTACAGGAAATCTTGACAGATACTGGAGTGGGTTCAATGATAGTAGCTTAGGATTAGTCTGAGAAGGACCGACTACTCACAAGTCGAAAGTTAAAAGTCATTTTATTTGACTAGCTTATCAGCTGCTTTTGTACGAACTGGGACTCGGCTTAACCATCTAATATTTGTTAGTAACTATAAATTTTATTGGGAAGACAAACCACTATCTGCCACCATTAAACTGTCAAAATTTAACTGATTTTTGAGTTCTTTTATTCCTTGCACAAATTGTTTTTTGTCAGATTCATTCCCCTACCCAATTCTCATCCACAATGCTATATATCTATGGTTTGTACAAATTAAATCCATCATAAATTGTTTTAAATCATGGGGTTTATCTCTGGAATATCCATAGGTGATTTTGATAGTTTTTGGTTCTATCTATTCTGTGTATTAATTCTCAAATTTTTGCTCATCTCCATGAATATAAAATGAAGTATAATCTGAGTAAACTGTGCTGGTTTCTAGCTGATAAATTTTTACTGCTTCTAACACTACAGACATAAAAATATCATTTAATCCTTTGCTATACGGTTGGTTTAATACCAGACATAATTTATCGTCATTAAAATACTCTGTTTTTACCCCTTTTCCAATTCAATGTTCTATAGCTTTTCCCTCAAAAAATTTACTGAATAAGCATAATTGAGATAAAACCAATCCTAACCTATTTAAAAGCATCTCTTTAACTACTTGACCCCCTGTTATTTTTTTTGGTAACTATTCTCCTAGTAGTTGATTAATTTTCTCTAAACAATATGACCCATTTCAGGAGGATAAGTAGGTAGGAACGTTCCATGTAATTTCTGTACAAAGAAGTAATACAATTTATGGTTGAATAATTATATCTTAGTGCAATGAAAACAAAAGGCGGAAGGTAGAGGACAGAAGACAGATGAGAGGAAATCTTTACCCCTCTTGAACTCATTTTATACACAAGCTATACTACCACCAGATGATATAAACAGGACTTGCGCCAAGAAACCGGATTTCTTGGATTGATCTTTGTTTTTAATCATAAACGTCGACTAAAAAACTGGTTTCTGGGTTCCCCGCATAAGTTCTGATAAATATAGGAATAATTAACATTAACTTAGGGATCAGCGAGGAAGAAGGTTATCCCCTTTGTGTTAATTACTTAATAACTGAAGTTCTACCTAATATAGTGTCTGAGTTAACTTCTCTACTATCAATCTCTTACTTTGTCTAGGAATCTGAATTCAGATTAGAGTCTTTAGTCTCTGGGGTAGGGGTAATATCTTTGCTGGGAAAATAATTCTGATTACTGTTTTTGTGAGAAGATGATGAAGGGTAGTTTAATGGCCTCCTCATATTTTTTTTTCCTTTTGATTTACAATTAAAAGTTGTCCAAGCTACTTTAATACCGGTAAAAATACTTTTTGTTGTAGTTTGAACTTGCTTAGTTTGTTGACGAACATGACTAAGACTTTCATCGACTTGTTTGACAATTTCTCCTGCAGTTTGAACACTGTCATTTACATCATCAGTTAACTCACTAATTTCTATACCAGTAAGACGAATTGTTTCTAGGGTTGATGGTAGTTCACGAGCTAGGGTATCAGCTAGTTTTTCTATGCTACGAGCTGCTCTTGCTAATGCCAACATTGCAGGTAAAGTGACAATTAATAAAGTTGTCAGGCTCAATGCAACCAATAATAAAGATAGTCCTAACCAAAATAGAGGGTTATTCACAGATATTTTGTCTAAGCAGGAGAATAATTATTTCCTATACCTGGATTATCTTAACAAGAATGAGTGCTTTTGAAACTCCAATAATTCTGATAAAAAGTTTATTGCTTTGACCAATTTTATCTATTACTACTATAACTCTCCAAAAATCTCAAAGAAAATCAATTATTATCCACAAATTATCAATTACTTCTCTCTATTCTCTATTCCCTCTTCTCTGGAGCTATTTACTGAAGCTTCAGAGTTTTTGGTTTCTATTTGAGATAATATTTTTCTCTCTTTTTGACTAGCTTCTAATCCAGCAGCGATCGCTTGTTTGACTCTTTCTAAGATTTCTTCCCAAGAATTAGTAGTAGAGTCTGAAAAACGGTCTGTTTGAAATTTAAGACTTGTAGACAAGTCTGTTGTAAGTTGTGGAATAGCTGATGCGGATTTTTTCACCAACTGTCTTGTTTTTTTGCCAGTTCTAGGAGCTATTAATAACCCTGTTGCTGTACCTATGACTGAACCTAGCAGTAAACCACTGATAAACAAACCAGATTTTTGATTGGACATTTTTGGAATTTATATATCTAGAAAACTATATAGACTTAAATATAATAGATATATATTAAGCTATTGAGCATGATGATCTTGATTTGGGCACGTTAGGCCTTTCTGTAACAAAGTTCTTGGACAAAAAAAATAAATCCACATTACTTTGAATGCCAAGTTCTACTCCAACGATGCCATAAGGTTCTGAGCAACCAAAACATAGCTATTATTTGTTGCACTTGTTGAACTTTTCCATCAAGTTGTTGATATAGTTGTCGTAGTTGATTTACCTTTTGCAGTCGAAGTTTTAAAAATTTTGGTGTTTTGGTTAGTATTTTATTGGTGTGATTGTCTATTAGGCTAAGATTGCGTTCTACTTTTAACAATATTTGCCTCAATCTCCAGATTTTCCAAGCTAGATAAAAGCCTAAAATTGATATGATTATATTCACTTCTATTACTAACCACAGCATCTTTCTCTCCACAAAAAATTTAGCGAGAAACACTTAAACAAAGAGTATAATTAGAATCAATGCTTATAATTCTCACTCCAACTATATCTTAACCTATAAAACTAGAAATTCTCCCATCTGCTAGATTTTCTTTTGAGTGACTAAAACTAAAATCGTGCCTTAATAATTGGACAAAACAAATATGAAGTTTATTAATCTCAAGGTTGATTATGCTTTTAAAAAAAATCTTTGGTTCCGACCACAGTCAAAAAATATGGATCAGTTTTTTGTTTAGGATTCATTCCCAATTAACTCTCCTATTTTTTGATATTTTTGACCCCACCAGTATCATCTACTAGGCGATTTATTTTCAAGAAAAATTAATGAATTTTTCCCATATTATCTATCAATATGATTAATCTTTTAGTTGTGTACCAACTATCTATTAACGCATTTTTAAATCGTAATTTTTTCCGATTTACCAGACATAAAATCATTTCTTCTACATGATATATTTTGTTTTTTTTATCGTTATCTGAATCATAAAGTGTGATAGTCTATGAGCCAAAATAATTCAATTTTTGGATTGAAATATATACAATTTACTATTCCTATACCACGTTGGCCTAGCCAAGTAAGCAGTGCTAGTATAGATAGAGTCTGAAGACTTAGCACTATATATAGTGTCCTGTTGTAAGTCATGTTTATATTGAACGCTCCGTTCTACTAAACTTATCCAAACTTACCTATGCCAGAATTGTATAAGCTTTGGAGCTAGCTTCGGTGTTTCACACATATACCACTGAGTGCAGTCTGTAACTTATCTACGACCTAGACTTCAAATCCCAAGGAAACTCAGGTTATTACATAGTATTCCCTTATTACTGATAATGCTACAATATTTCCTAGTATTGTGTAAGTTTAAATAAGTATAGTGAGTTTCTATTTAACTGTCAAGTACCCTTATTTCTCTACGCCAGATTGGTGAATTTGCTGATAATGTTAATGCTGAATGTCTATATCAAGCAACAGTTTCTTTGAAAGCTGCCCCTAGTGAAGTGAAACAGTTGGTAATAACTTTGGAAATAATGTTGCGTCGTAAGTCTGATCATAGGGAATACTAAAGATTGAGAATGCTATTAAATATTGTGGCGAAGATTCTTGTGTAATATTAAATTTATATCAACAAAATAATGAAGCGATAATTTAGGTTTGTGATCAAGGTTAAGGTATTTCTTTGTCCCAACAAGGTAAGATTTTTGAATGTTTTTACCGAGGAGATGGAGCAAGAAATCCTGTTGGTAATGGAGCTGGTTTGGGTTTGTCCATTGTTAAAACTTTAGTAGAAGGAATGGCAGGAAGTACTCAAGTTTATTCAAAGTTAGGACAAGGTAGTGTATTTACAATTAAGTTCCCAGTGAAAAATTGACATTACCCTCTCAAATCATAGATTATAAGAGGGAATTCTTACTTTGTAGCAGGCAAGATGTCCACACTACTGAGGTTTGATGGTTAATATTTGTATTTCATACTTTGAATCAAGACGCAAAAAAATCAAAAAATTAACTAATATAGAATCAAAATAAATGAAAATAAATATTATTTATAAATTCAAATTTAGACTTATTAAAGCATTACAAAAACTCAAGTCAATACATATATTAATAATCCTTATTGGTTTATTTATATTATGGGTGCAATTTAACTTATTAACTAATATATTAGCCGAATTTTTATGGTTTAAAGAACTGAATTACTTGCCTGTGTTAATAACTAAATTGCAAACAGAAACCATACTTTGGATAATTACTTTTGTAATTAGTGTAAGCTTTTTTTTAGGGAATCTGAGATTAGCCAGTATTTTTAAATATTCAAAAAAACAAGTTCGGGTAATTGAAGTCTCTGAAGAAACAATGCTAGTTCCCCCAGTTACTATGCCGTCAAGTAAATTGCGCATTGAACCATCACTAGGGCTAGGTTGGTTGTTATGTTTTACCTGTGGATTAATTTTATTAGTAGGATTAATTTTAACTCATTATATTGAAGTATTTACTAATTACTGGTATCCTGACTCTACGATGACTATGGTATCTCCCCAAATACCATCAGAATTTAACATCGAATCAATTTGGACAATACTTACCTCAATACCATCTAACTTGTGGCTATTAGGATTATTTATTCTGTTATTTATTGCTGTGATTATTAATCCTATATTTTGGTTAAGTGTATTGGCAATACTTTTGAGTTTAGTTTTTAGCTTTATTCTTTCGAGGCATTGGGGGAATATATTACAGCTATTGAGTGCCACTACTTTTAATAAAAGTGAAGATTTATTTCATATAGATATAGGATTTTATGTTTTTCAACTTCCTGTTTTACAACTATTAAAATTTTGGTTAATCGGATTATTTCTATATGGATTTGTCGCTTGTAGTTTGATATATTTATTATCAGGAAAAAGTTTAAGTCAAGGTAATTTTTATCAATTTTCTCAACAACAACAACGGCATCTTCACGCTTTAGGTGGAGGTTTTATATTAACTATAGCATTTAGTTACTTTCTAGCTTGCTTTGAGTTACTTTACTCTCGCCGTGGTGTAATCTATGGTGCTGGTTATACCGATATCAAAGTTCAGTTTCCTGCCTATGTATTTTTAGCTATTTTGGCGTTATTAATTGCATTTTTTCTATTTTGGCAAGCAATTTTTTCAGTCCAAAGTATTCAGTCTTATATTGAAGTAAGTCTGTGGTTTTTGCGTTTGGGTCGTAAGAGAAAAATAAAGAAAAAAGTGAGTGCTAAACTATTTGCTAATAGCTATTCATTAAGAGCAATTTTGACATGGTATTTAACAATAGCAGTAGTCGCTGGTTGGTTAATACCAAAAATTGTACAAATGGCAATTGTACAACCGAATGAGATAGAACTAGAAAATCCTTATATTAAACGTAGTATTCTTTTTACTAAAGAAGCTTATATTGATGTAGATAAATTAGAAGTTAAATTATTCGATCCAGATAATGAGCTTACCTATGATGACTTAATAAATAATAAGTTAATCATTGATAATATTCGTCTTTGGGATAGGAGACCAATTTTACAAACGAATCGCCAATTACAACAAATTCGACCCTACTATGAGTTTATAAATGCTGATATTGATCGTTATACATTTCTGAAAAAAGAGTCACAAATAACAAGGGAAAATCCTACTAAAAAACAACAAGTAATTATAGCTGCTAGAGAACTAAACTATGAATCTGTACCTGAGCCAGCACAAACTTGGGTAAATAAACATTTAGTTTATACTCATGGCTACGGTTTTACTATTTCCCCAGTTAATCAAGTTGAAAAAAGTGGATTACCAGAATATTTTGTGAAAAATATTGGACCAGATCCGACTCTTGAAAAGAATAGTACTTTAGAAGTATTAAATAGGATTAGATACAGCATTCCTATTGGTAAACCGAGAATTTATTATGGAGAACTTACTAATACTAATATTATTATTGCTACTACAGAAAAAAATAAAGAATTAGATTACCCTAGTGGAGAAGCAAACTCTTATAATGCTTATGATGGAACTGGGGGAATAGTGATTGGCAAAGGGTGGCAAAGATGGATATTTGCTAAATATTTGAAGGACTGGAGAATGTTATTAACTAATGAATTTACACCTCAAACAAAACTTTTATATCGTCGCAATATTAATGCTAGAGTTAAAGAGATAGCTCCATTTCTACGTTATGATCGTGACCCTTATTTAGTAGTAGCTAATCCTAACTTTAGTAACAAAAATTTGAATCAAAAAAATCCTAGCTATCTCTACTGGATTATTGATGCTTACACTACAAGTGATCATTACCCTTATTCTGACCCAGAAAATAATGAGTTTAATTATATTCGTAATTCAGTAAAAGTTGTAATTGATGCCTACAATGGCTCAGTTAAATTCTATGTTGCTGACCCAAAAGACCCTATTATTAAAACCTGGAAAAAAATATTTCCAGATATGTTTAATCCCATAGAAGAAATGCCAACGAGTCTTCTTACTCATATCCGCTATCCACTAGATTTATTTCAAGTACAATCTGAAGTATTGTCAACTTATCATATGGATGACCCCCGGGTATTTTATAATCGGGAAGACTTATGGCGGGTACCAATTGAGATTTATGGCAATCAACAACAAAAAGTAAAGCCTTATTATCTCATCACACAATTACCCGTAGAAACTTCAGAAGAATTTCTCTTAATTCTACCTTATACTCCAGCAAGTCGTAATAATTTAATTGCTTGGTTGGCAGCTAGATCGGATGGGGCAAATTATGGTAAGTTACTGTTATATCAATTCCCTAAACAACGATTAATATATGGTCTAGAACAAATTGAAGCTTTGATTAATCAAGACCCAGAAATATCACAGCAGATTTCTCTTTGGAATCGTCAAGGTTCAAAAGCAATTCAAGGTAATTTATTAGTAATTCCAATCAATAAATCTCTGCTTTATGTTGAACCTATTTATTTGGAAGCAGAGCAAAATAGTTTGCCAACTTTAACAAGAGTAATTGTTTCTTATGAAAACAGAATTGTTATGAAGTCTACTCTTGATGAAGCACTCCGAGAAGTTTTTCAAGTACAATCATAATAGTTAACAATATTACTATCTTTAGAGTTAACTGGCTAATAAGATTTTGTAAAAATTAAAACTATTCTGAGAATACGTTTAAAAAAAATTATTCAATCAAAGATGGCTATTTAAAATCTGGTAATCATTTTCTTTTATTATTCTCATACCAAATTCACATTAGTGAGAGGGTATTTTAAGAGTTATAGCCGTTGCTATATAAGGTATTGGGCGATGTGATAAGCCTGCTTTTACACCCAGGGCTTTTTCCAGATATAGCGATCGCCACAAAAATAAAAGCGCTCTTTTTTTTGATAAAATCAAAAAAGAGCACTTAAGTCCTATTTTAAATAGATTATGATTAATAGTATACTTGAGAGGTTAAAAAAAGTCAAGGAATTCCGCTAAAATCAGGGTAAAAGACATGAAATTTGGGTAGTATTAAGCATAATAGTCTTAAGTATTTTAACCAGAAATTGTAGTTATAAACAAATAAAAATATTTAGCAATAACAATCAGGAGCAACTAATAAATATATTAAATATACCCTCAAAAAAATTACCTTCATATAGTACGATTAGGAGAGTTATGATGGAACTTTTTGAATCAGAGATACAATTAATTTTTGATTAAATAATATTAGCTAATTTTTGATTAAATAATATCAGCTAATTATTCAGAGCATCAAGAGGATTGGATTGCAGTTGATGGGAAGAGTTTAAAAAATACCTTGACAAACTATGAACAAAACGGACAAAATATATTAATAACAGTATCAGGGTAAGGTCTGGAAACAAAACTAATTAGGGTCTCAAAAATATTTGAGAGTAAAAAAAGTTCAGAAATCAAGCAAGTGCAAGAGCTGATAAGAGATAGGGGTTTAGATAATAAGACATTTACCTTGGATGCACTTGCGCCGCAATAAACAAACAACTCAGATGATAATTGAAAGTAAAAATGATTATTTAATTACAGTAAAAGCCAACCAAATCAAGTTATTTAATCCCCTAAAAGACTTAGCAAAAGTAGAGGAGCTTATCAGTAGATATCAAGAAATAGACAAAAGTTATGGACGCCAAATAAGTGGGAAAAATTACTGTATTTAAAGTCGAAAAGATTAAGCATAAAAATTATCCTCATATTCAAAGCTTTATAAAGGTAGGGAGAACGGGACTAAGAGGAAATAAAAAAGTCTAAAGGAACTTTATATTATATTAGTAGTAAAGTATTACCATCAAAAAAAATGCAGCAAAAATTAGAGGACATTGGTTAATAGAAAATCAAGTACATTGGGTAAAAGATATGATTTTAATGAAGATAAATCAAAGATAAGAGAACTACAAGCAGCTCGAAATCTTTCACTTTTGTACACAATAATTATGAATGTTTAGCGAAGTTGTGGTTTTGACTCAATAAAATAAGGAATATATTGGTTAGGAAATAATTGGGAGAAAATTTTAGCATTCTCTACTTAAATAGATAATAAAAATATATTTTTACTAAAAACAAATTAGATAAAAAAATAAGAATAAAACGATAATCTCTTGTTTAAAAAGCATGAGCTTAAGTTTTTAAGCTCAAAAAATAGAGAAAGTTATTGTCTGGAAAAATCAGAATCAATTAAATTAGAATTGAGCAATATAAGTGGGAAAAATTACTGTATTTAAAGCCGAAAAGATTAAACATAAAAATTATCCTCATATTCAAAGCTTTATAAAGGTAGGGAGAACAGGACTAAGAGGAAATAAACAGTCTGAAGAAACTTTGTATTATATTAGTAGTAAAGTATTACCATCAAAAAAAATTACAGCAAAAATAAGATAACATTGGTTAATAAAAAATCAAGTATATTGGGTAAAAGATATGATTTTTAATGAAGATAAATCAAAGATAAGAGAACTACAGGCAGCTCGAAAAAAATGCAGCAAAAATAAGATAACATTGGTTAATAGAAAATCAAGTACATTGGGTAAAAGATATGATTTTTAATGAAGATAAATCAAAGATAAGAGAACTACAAGCAGCTCGAAATCTTTCACTTTTGTACACAATAATTATGAATGTTTAGCGAAGTTGTGGTTTTGACTCAATCAAACAAGGAATATATTGGTTAGTAAATAATTGGGAGAAAATTTTAGCATTCTCTACTTAAATAGATAATAAAAATATATTTTTACTAAAAACAAATTAGATACAAAAATGAGAATCAAACGATAATCTCTTGTTTAAAAAGCATGAGCTTAAGTTTTTAAGCTCAAAAAATAGAGAAAGTTATTTTCTGGAAAAATCAGAATCAATCAAATTAGAATTGAGCAATATTAGGGAGGAAAAAACATAACTTTTATCCAAAAATTGACTGCTAATTTTGGAGAATGAAAAAGCCCTGCTTTTACACCCAGGGCTTTTTCCAGATCGAGCGATCGCCACAAAAATAAAAGCGCTCTTTTTTTTGATAAAATCAAAAAAGAGCACTTAAGTCCTATTTTAAATAGATTATAATTAATAGTATACTTGAGAGGTTAAAAAAAGTCAAGGAATTCCGCTAAAATCAGGGTAAAAGACATTAAATTTGGGTAGTATTAAGCATAATAGTCTTAAGTATTTTAACCCGAAATTGTAGTTATAAACAAATAAAAATATTTAGTAATAACAATCAGGAGCAACTAAGAAATATATTAAATATACCCTCAAAAAAGTTACCTTCATATAGTACGATTAGGAGAGTTATGATGGGAATAAAAGAATCAGAGATACAATTAATTTTTGATAAAATAATATCAGCTAATTATTCAAAGCATCAAGAGGATTGCATTGCAGTTGATGGGAAGAGCTTAAAAAATACCTTAGCTATAGGGCTTTCAGGGAAAGAATTCAAGGCGATAGATAAATAAAACTTATCAATTTCATGTTAAGAAGTGCGGAATGTGAGATAATAATTATTAATTAATCTGTTTTAATCCTTTGCCCAAAAGCAA
>JAKQYE010000196.1 GCA_023356605.1 Trichodesmium sp. MAG_R02
CTAGCCCTGGGTGGTTGACTTTTAACTTTTGAACTCCAAAAATTCCAGCTAAAAGCAACCATCCAATAGTATTAACTCGCAAATCAAACAAACTCACATCAAACATATTAAATATAGTACAGGCAACAAAAGCTACCAAATAACTAAAAACAATTAAACGGTCTTTTCTAGAATCAACAGAAGACCAATTAATTAATAACAATACTGTCTTCCCCAAGATCCAACCTACCCAACCAAACAAAAACAAGGTAGCAGGAATTCCAGTTTCTGCCGTCAGCATCAAGAACAAATTATGAGGATGACCAACCCATGTTTGCATCTGTGCTTCATACAAAGGGGTGAAATTCCTCAAACCCCAACCGCTCCAAGGTTTTTTCTTTGTTAAATCCCAAGCAAATTGCCATTGGGTGCTACGCAAAATGCCTATAGGTCGCTCAAAATTTCGATCTGTGAGTCGCGCCCAAAAATATTCCGGAACTATTACTCGTAACCATTTATTCAAAGGTAGAGGAGCAAAAGCAGCTCCGAAGATAGTTGCTAGGGCAGCCATAATCAATGCTACCAACCAGTGCCAACCTAGATAAATAGCATAAGCCAGACTAGCAAAGACAATTAATCCCCAAGCATTGCGTGAATGTGTTAAGATTAAAGCAAGCATATTGGCAATTAGAACAACTGTTAAAAAAACAAATTTTTGACCAGAGTTGGTCAGAAAAATATTGCTCAGACTATTACTTCTGAGAAAACTTGCTCTTGATGGGAAATTGTATTCTGTTGATGGGGTTTGCCTGTCTGGAGTTGGGGGAGTTTCCTTGAGGGGAAGTTCCGGTAGCGATCGCTTTTCTTCATTCAAGGATGTGGACTGGTAAGACTTTTCCCTATTGCCGAATAAATGTTTCCATTTTTCAATCCACAACCCCAACCCTAGAATAAATACAACAGTCAGATAAATTGCTAAAATATTAGCATACATAAATACTGAAGCCATTCGTCCGGTAGGGTTACCCTGGGACCCTAGTGTCCAACCCAAAATAATCTGTAAATTTAACAGACCAGACCAACCGAAAAATAATTGCCCGAAACCTAAGATTATGACAGGTACTGAAGAAATTACTATTATCCAAGAAAGTTGTCGTAGTTGGGATGGAGTTTGAATTAGGGTACTAAAAGCAGCAAACGCTAGGAAAAAAGGTAATAGATTAGCTAATCCCAACCACGCTTCCTGGGGAGTCTGAGCCAAAAAAGAAGCGATCGCTAACCAGAGGCCCAGACAACCTAAAGCTATATTGTAGGAACTCCTAATAATGCTGCGCCATTTTTGTACAAAGGTGCTAATAATTACAAAAATTAGAGTTAATATACCAAAAGTTGGTAATAAAGGGAAAATTAATAGTCCTAGTTTAGTTAATTTCCACTCTTTATCTAAATAATAGTCAGAATGATAATTCAATTTTTTTAATGTTATACCAATTTTATCAACTTAGGCTATACTACTAACTATTAACTGAAATGTAAAATAATTTCCTAGAACTACTGAGGACCTCAAAGTTTTTAATTTTAAGATAAAATAATATGAAATTAGCAACGGTCAAACAGTTATTTATTCACCCAGTTAAGGGGCTAACTCCTCAAGTTTGTCAGCATCTTTGCCTAAGTGCAGGTCATGGTATTAAAGGCGATCGCGCATTTGCTCTGATGTTTCTGGACTCTGATAATCATAACCTACCGGAAATTGTACCTTGGATGAGTAAAAAACGTTTTGCTGTGCAGAACGACTGGCCTGGTTTAGCCGCTTTAGATTGTCATTTTGACCAAGAAACAGAATTTTTGAGTGTGGGACGGCAAGGGGTTGAGTTGGTCAGGGAAAATACAAGTTTATCTGAAGGGCGCCATCGTCTTAGTGATTTTTTTACAGATTATTTGACTAGTTTAGAACCCAATAAAGGAGCGCGACATCCTCAAAAAACACCTTTGCAGTTAGTGGGAAATGGGAAAACTAGTCGTTATCCTGACCGCGAACCAGTGCATATTTCTATTATTAGTCAAGCAACTATGGATGATTTGGGAGAAAAGACTGGTCAAGTCTTAGATGTGCGGAGGTTTCGCCCTAATATAGTTGTGACAGGAATAGAGCCTTGGTCAGAATTTGATTGGCTCGGCAAACAGTTTTATTTGGGTGATGCTCAAATTACTGTGACTGCTAAAATTGGACGGTGTATGAATATTGAGGTTGACCCAGAAATAGGCGATCGAGATATTCCATTATTGTCGGTGTTGAAAGAAAAATATGGTCACTCTTATACAGGAGTATTAGCAACTGTTAATAGTGATGGAGTGGTAGCAGTGGGAAATCTTTTACAGGTTTTGAATGATTAGAACACTTTTTGATGTTTTCTAAATCTAAAAACTTGATATTTGTTGAATTTTTAGGAACAAATAGAAAATGATTACAGCAGTTTTAATGTCGGTAGACCACAGTAAGGACGTTGCATGCAACGTCCCTACAAGGTTTTGGTTATGGCGATGTAGTTCATCAATTTGAAAAACGCTGTAAAATAATTGTCAGCTATCAGCTAAAAGGAGGAATTAGCCTCCAAGACGAACTAAAAGTGCCACACTGAAAAGATGATTAGCTTTAGGTAAGTAGGGGTTGCTGAATCAACACAAAACCGTTGATAAATAAAGATTTCGATATTTTTAAACTCGAAATCTGTTTGAGGGAAATGACAATATCACTTGCATAAAGTCATCTCAATTTATTTACAACTTTACTATCTAATTGAATTAAATAATAATCTAAGAACAATTGGTTAAGCTTGAGAACAAGAATTTAATTATCTACACTTGAAATTGCCTAAATTCCATATCCTCTGAGTTTTTTAACAAAAATCATGGACTTAATTGAATTCTTATTCCTTAACCATTAGGGAATTTTTGTTATCCCTTATTTCTTTATCTGATGTGGATTAAAGAATCGAAATTATCATTTTTGCCAAACGTTCTATTCCCTCTTTAATATCCTCATTGGCAGCTGTTAAACTAATACGAATACACTGTTGTTTATGAGACCATTCTTCCCGTAAACCAGGAAAAAATGAACTGCCAGGTACAACAATAACTCCCACTTTTTTCAAATTTTGGTAAAGTGCCCAGTCAGTCATTGGTAAATCTTTTAACCACAACCAAGCAAAAATACCTCCCTCAAAACGATGGAGAAACCAGGGCAAATTTTTTGGTAAAGCTTTTTCTAAGGTTGATTGTAAAATCGAAAATTTATTTTGATAAAAAGGCCGAATTACTTGAGTAGAAATTTCTGCTAGAGCGCCAGAATTAATGGCATCAGTAGCGATCGCCTGTCCATAATGAGGAGAATGAATACACATATTAGTTTGAAACCCTTGCAAAACATCAATTATTCTTTCATCTCCAATAGCAATACCAATTCGTTCTCCAGGAAGTCCAGCCTTTGATAAACTCATACAATGAACAATATTTACCCCAAAAACCGGTTCCATCTCGACAAAATTTAATCCCGGATAAGGGGGAGCATAAGCAGCATCCACAAATACTGGCACATCATAAACAGCAGCTTGATGGGCAATTTTTTTGACCTCATCAACACTAATAACATTACCAGTGGGGTTACAGGGGCGTGAGAAAATAACACAACCAGTATTTTCATCAATGACCAGTTGACTAAAGTCGGGACAATATTTGAAGCGATGACCCTCAGTATCAATTTCCAGAGTTGGTCTGTAGGCAACTACTGCTTCTGGCACTAAACTAACTCCACCATAACCAGTATAGTCTGGACTGAGGGGGAGAACAATTTTTTTCAAAGTTTGCTCCTCAGTATATCCTCCAAAAGCATTAGCAGCATAGAAATATATAGACTGAGAACCTGGAGTAATTAAAACATTGCGATCGCTTAATTTCAACCCATAGCGAGAATTAAAGTCATTAACTACCGCATCAATAAAAGGTTGGTAACCTTGAGAGGAACCGTAGCGTCCTACTACTTTCCCATATTCTGGAGTTGCTAATAATCTTGTAGTACAGTCTCTCCATAATTTTTCTACTTCTGGTAAAACTAGGGGGTTTCCAGAACTGAAGTCAAGAAATTCCTGACCTTTACCCCCTCGTAGAGTGGCAATAATATCTGCCATAATAGCCCTGACACCTGTAAGGCGGGACATTGTTTTACCAAATTGACTTAAGGCAGGATTAATCATAGGATTAAATTAAGAATAAGTTGACATTTGCTTAATTATAGCCAATGATATATAACCTTATTAAAAAGACATAGCTAACTCTTGCTGACAATTTTTATGATGATTTGTAATTTTTAACTTTTAAATTTTGACTTCAAAAATGGACACTACAAGTATTTGGCAAGTAGATTATTACCGCCGTCCCCTCAAGGATAAACAAGGTAAACAATTATGGGAATTATTAATTTGTACTCCCAATCGTAGCTTAGAATTTATTGCTATATGTCCCCAGTCAGAAGTTAAAACTAATTGGCTCGTGGTACAACTACAAAAAGTGGTTCAAGGCCAAGGTTTACCAGATATAATTCAAGTGTTTCGGCCTCAGTCTTTGGAGTTAATAGAAACTGCGGCTAAAGTGTTGGGTTTGAAAGTGGAGCCCACTAGACGCACAACAGCTTTAAAACAATGGTTACTGGAGAGGGTACAACAATATCAGGAGATGGAGGCATATACTGGAGAATTTTACGAACCCTTAGTTTTAGATGCTCCTCCACCTCTACCATTGGCTGAAAATTTGTGGGGCGATCGCTGGAGATTTGCTTCTTTGCCTGCTAGTAATATTGAGGATATTATTGAACGCCCTATACCTGTTTTAGAAGTACCAGAATTTCTTTTGCCGTTAAATTTAGGATTATCTTCAACATTGCCAATACCAGGAGTAGTTATAGATGGTGGTCGTCAGTCTATGAATTTAGCGCAATGGTTAGAAACTGTGCGGCCATCCCTTTTAAAGTATATTCCTGGGGCTCCTGATGGGTTAATTTTAGAGACGGGGTTAGTAGATCGGTGGGTGGTTGCTACTTTTTCAGATCAAGAAGTATCAGGAGCAGGTCAAGTTTATGAGCAAAGAAAACAGCAGAGCCAGGGACTACATTTTCTATTAGTGCAACCTGATGATTCGGGGATGACTTATAGTGGGTTTTGGTTATTAGAGTCTAACTAAACTGGAACATTAACAAGACTTATGTATTGCTTCTATATGTGGTGTATTTTTGATAATCCTGAACCGATATTTACACTATAATTAGTGTGTTTGCATAAGTCCTGATTAGTTAATTAATTTAATCTGATTTACAGGACTTATGCACCAACCACTATATCTAGTAGGGGTTAACGGCGGTTATACCCTACAAATAGCCTATATTTTCATCTCTATGGGTAAGTCCTGTAGATAAAAAAAAATTTATCATTGCTTGATACATATAGAAACCTCAAAATCTGTAGGCCAAACCAAAAAAAGGATTTTCAATAAAGTATTAAGAATTTTATTATTAGGGGAGTAATAGTTGAGGAAAAACTAGGATTAAGTAATGGTAGTTTTTATATAGCGGTTCTCAAATTGATAAACTACATCATCATAACCAAAACCTTGTAGGGACGTTGCATAAGGGCGTCCCTACTGTGGTCTACCAACATGAAAACTGCTGTAAAGATCAGGACTTACCCAAAGAAACCGGGTTAAGAAAGTAAATCATTGTTTTTAACACATACAGGACTTAGGTAAAGACACTACTTGTAGTGTAAATATTTGAATTTATTGTCACAAATGCACTATATATGGCGGCACTGCGTAAGTCCTGAATAATTAATGTCACTTAAAAGTAAGTTGGGGTGAAATGATAGGAGCCTATATCCGGTAAAATATCGGGTAATAGGAATATCAGGTAATAAAGCATGAATGAAGTAAAAGTAAAAATTGGCATTATTGGTGGTAGTGGTCTATACAAAATGGAAGTCCTCAAAGATGTAGAAGAGATCAAGTTAGATACTCCTTTTGGTTCTCCCTCTGATGCTTTTATTGTTGGTACTTTAGAAGGAACACGAGTGGCGTTTCTACCAAGACACAACCGCAACCATACTTTATTACCATCTGAACTGCCATTTCGTGCCAATATCTATGGTATGAAAAGTTTAGGTGTAGAATATTTAATCTCTGCTTCTGCAGTTGGTTCTCTCAATGAAGTTGTCAAACCACTAGACTTATTAGTGGTAGACCAGTTCATTGACCGGACAAAAGGTCGCATATCTACTTTTTTTGGTGAAGGAATAGTAGCACACATTCCTTTTGGAAATCCTACTTGTCCTCAACTAGGAAAGATACTAGGGGATGCTGTGAAAAGTTTAAATTTAGAAAATGTAAATCTGCATCGCAGTGGCACTTATTTATGTATAGAAGGACCTGCTTTTTCTACTAAGGCGGAGTCCCATTTATATCGCAGTTGGGGTGCAACAGTCATTGGAATGACAAACTTGCCAGAGGCAAAATTAGCAATGGAGGCGGAAATAGCTTATGCAACATTAGCTTTGTCTACAGATTATGATTGTTGGCATGAAGAATATGAGAGCGTGACTGTGGAAATGGTGCTTAAGAATTTAAATCAGAATGTGGATAATGCTCAAAAAGTTATTCAGGAAACTGTGCGGAGATTGAATGAAAATCAGTTTGTTTCTGATTCTCATTCGGCTTTAAAAAATGCTATTTCCACTCCTTTAGATAAAGTACCTGCTGTAACTAAAGAAAAGTTGGGATTATTGTTGCAGAAATATATTTAATTTTGAAGAGAGGGGTTGGGAGTCAGAATTATTTTGATAAATTTACCTGTAATTTTACTCATCCTGACTTGTTTTTAGATAAGTTTATAGTTTAAAGAAATAGCTTACAGCATTTTTCATGTGGGTCGACCACAGTAGGGACGTTGCATGCAACGTCCCTACAAGGTTTTAGTTATGGCGATGTAGTTCATCAATTTAAAAAACGCTATAATATCACTAGTATATATTATAATTCATCTGAAACAAAATTTGTATAACTTGTCTCTATATGACTCCTTAATCATAATAATTAGGATTTACCCCTACTCGTAGATAATAGATAATTTATGGTCTAAAAAATGCTATTGAAGGAATTCATTCTGACTCCTGAGTCTTGACTTCTAAAAAATTATCTATTCATTTATAGCAAACATTTATTAAATTGGTATGATAGCTGAATGCTATAATATGGCTTCCAATAGCAACAACCCTAAATCTTTATACAAACCTCGATTTTGCTGAGGGCAACAATGGTGAGTTAAACACCGGGGGCAACCATGCTCACAATCACAATTTTTGGCTAATGCTATAGCCTTGTCGGCAAACTTCAACAGTTGATTAAAAATTGCCTCACTCGCTCCATTTCCACCATCACAAGTGTCAAAAAAATAAGCCACAGTTTCTCCTCCTTCTGCCTGAATAAAGCATTCGACATCTTTACTCGAACTTAACACTACTAATGGAATAGCAGATATGATTTGATGCCCCATACTATGCAATGCAATAAAATCAGGATTACATCGCCATAAATCTTTTAAATCATTTGGAATTTTTCCTTCATTTTTTTCCAGAATTTTCTCCTTAATTTCTGTAATATTTTTCCATATAGTTTGACTAAAAACATTATTTATTTGAACTTTAATAACAGGAGATTGATATTCAGTTTTATAGGGAGGATCGAAAGTCTTTTCCTCTATAACTGTAGTCTCTTCAACTCCTTTTATATATTTAATAGAAAGTAGGCGATAACCTATGACGTAAGACGTAATTTCTCCCCAAAACAGACTTAATTTTAATTGAGCATTAGAAATATTTGTTGGAATTATTTTAGGGGTCGCTAGTTGCTGAATTTCTTGGATAGCTAAATCCCATCTTGGTACAGTTTCTAAATCATAATTTTTACCTAAAGGTTTTAAAAATGCTTGTTTTTTATCTAAGTCAAGATTCTCTGAACGATAGATTACTAAATCACCATCATAATTTTGAGCAAAATAAATTGCCCCTGGAAATACTTCTTTATGTGCCAGACTGATTGACATTTTTTCAAAACTTTTTCCAGTATTAATATTGATTAACTCTACATCATTTTGAGCATGGCCGCGAATACTAACATTCCGGTGAGGATAACCATATCCCCAGAGTTGATTAGAGTTATTAATATATATTTTTTCCTGTTCTAATAAGCTATCCGCAATTGCTCCAGCTACTTCTCCAAAACGTTGTATTATTTCACTCAAAGGTATTCCACTTTCGACACAACTACATTCTAAATGTTTACCTAAAATTGTCGGATAATTGGGATTAAAAGCAGCACTTTCTACCTCACCATTTAATAATAAATCTGGTTTATTTCCATAGAAATTATCTAAGGGATTTTGAATTACTGGTAAAAACATAACTAACCCTGGATTTTTTCTTCCTACCCGACCAATTCTTTGTTTCCAGGACATTAAACTACCTGGATAACCACGGACTAAACAACAGTCAAGTTCAGGTAAATCAATTCCTGCTTCTAATGCGGAGGTAGAAAGAATAACTTTGACTACACCAGTTTGCAATTTTTGGAGAATATCCTGTCGTCTATCAAATTCTAAAGAACCATAAAAAATTGCTATTTTATCTGCTAAAAAACTCTCTCCTTTTCTCTCTGCTATTCGTTTAATTATTCCCAATAACTTTTTAACCGCACTCCTGGAATTAGAAAATACTACTCCACTTAAATCATGGCGCAACCAAGATAGAATTATTTCACAAGCATCAGGATTTGCAAACTTGCTTGGTTCCATAAATAAAATTGTTTGACCAGAACTATCAGCACCACTTTTTGATATTAGATGAAGTCTTTCTGGTTGGTGGGAGCGATCGCTAAATCTCATGGCTATTTCTGCGGGATTTCCAATAGTAGCTGAACTCAAGATAAATTGTAATTTTTCTGAATTGCCTCCGGCTCTATCTACTACCATTTTTAACCGTCGTATTAGGTTGGCAAAATGTGCACCGAAAGCTCCTGTATAAGTATGAGATTCATCTATAACTACATAGCGGAGTTCTCGGAAAAATTTCCGCCATCCTTCCCCATCTTTGCTTCTAATTTTATATAGTTGATAATGTAATAAATCTGGACTTACCCCTAAAATATTGGGTGGGTTGGGGATAAATATTTTTTTCCTGTCTGCTGAGGATGTGTCACCTGTAATTAATCCAATTTTGATAGAATGTTTGGGAAAATATGAGACCATTTTTTTGAGCTTTTGCATCTGGTCTAATGCCAGTGCTTTGAGAGGAAAAATATATAATGCTGTGGTCTTAGGTTGTTGTAAACATGATTCTAAAATGGCGAGGTTATAACAGAGAGTTTTCCCAGAAGCTGTGGGAGTAAAAATACAAATATCTAATCCTTTTCTCAGGGCAGTTAATGATTCAATTTGATGTTTATAGAGCTCTCTAATATTTTGTATAATCAGAGATTTTTTGAGAGGGATTGGTAAATCTTCTGGTAAAGGATAGAGTTTTCCAGGGGTTGGCGGTGTGTTATTTATTGCTACTAAGTCTGATAGAAATTCTTTGGCTATATTTTTAAATACTGGTCGGCAAATAGCTTCTATTTCTGCTGAGTTAATCTTTGATTTTTCTGGAGGTTTTAATTTTTCATTATTAAGAATTGTAATGTCTCTAGGCTCGATCTGTTTTTCATTAATTGCTATTTGCCAATCAGAAAAATGTACTGGCTCATGGTTTTCTAGAAAGTCTACAATTAAGCGTTTGCCTAATACGGCTGTAATTTGACCTATGCCATATTTAGGACAATAGACTTGGTTACCTATTTCTAACCATTCTGGAGGGGATGGTACTTGATTTCCAGCTTTAAGAATAGCAGCATAGTCTGTGGGTTTGTCATTCATATTGGTTTCTCTGGTTTTATTTAATAAATATTACAGCATTTTTCATGTCGGTTGACCACAGTAGGGACGTTGCATGCAACGTCTCTACAAGGTTTTGGTTATGGCGATGTGGTTCATCAATTTGAAAAGCGCTGTAAGATTGCTAGAAGTACTGATAGAAAATTTAGGGCGATCGCATAATATATAGCATACTTCTGGCATCTAAGGTACAAGATAAATAGTGAAAATCATGTATTGAGAGGATATTAGCCCTGTAAGCGTACCTCATAAGAAGGTTAAGGGCTATAGATGGTGGGTTATGGTTAGTTTTTGATGTCCCCCAGGAAAACACAGTCTACAAGAACTGCCCTAATATTTTTTCCTATTTCTCTAACCAAGCTTTCATTTTTCCCGGATTTAATAATCCATAAGGGTCTACTTTTTGCTTAAATTCTAACTGTTGAATATTGGTGGTTTTCATTCCTCCATCTTCTAATATATAGGTATGAGGATTAAAAATATTTACCCCATTTTCTTCGTGATATTCAATAATTTCATTGAGTCGTTTTTCTGAGGTATAACGGACAATTTGTAATCCTACTGCTGTAGTTTGACCATCCCCTCGCACAAATTCTAAGTGCATGATTACTTCATCACCAAAATGCTGATACATTTTTTCTACAAGTGCTAGATTTTTATCACTTGGAAAACCACTTTGTAAATAAGTTAAGTTTGTATCTACAGTCCGAGCGTGTAATGTTGTATGATTCCAAGTATACTCATATATTGGTGTACCTTTATTTGTCTCTTGAGCAGTTTTTTGATAACAAATTTCACCCTGAAATTCTTTTACTAAATCTTGAAATGGCTCCAAACTATATTCAGATATCATTAAAAAAGCACAATGTTTTCCTTGAGGAATTGATTTTTTTACTCCTGGAAAAAAACTAGGTATTGGCCAAGCAAAAATAGTAATTAATTTTTTGACAATTCCATCACTATCTCCTAATGCTTGAGCAAATTTTGCACAGGTCATAAAATCATCGAAAGTTACTATTAATTCTGCCCAAGGATAAGTAGGAGCTAGAGGTATTTCTAATTGGGTAATAATTCCGTTTGTGCCATAAGCATGATTAACTTTTTGTACATGGTCACCCCGCAATTCTATAATTCTTGGTTGGTCTTCCATGGTAACAACTCGCACTGCAGAAAGATTACCACGATCTTTCAATCCACCATAGTTAATTGAACCAATTCCACTACTACCACCACCGATAAATCCCCCTATTGTAGCAGTACGATAAGTTGAGGGAAACATTCTTAATTCCCAACCAATTTCTTTGGCTTTTTTATCTAAGGTTACTAATTTTACTCCTGGTTCGACGGAGGATAAACCGGGTTTAATCCAATTAATATTATTCATTTTTGTAGTGTCGAGAACTACCCCTCCTTCTAAAGGAATACATTGCCCATAATTACCTGTTCCAGCACCTCTAACTATTAAAGGTGCTTGATATTTAACGCAAGTTTTAGCTATTTGTAGAATTTCTGTTTCATTGGTGGGGCGAACAATTAAATTAGCTTTTTTATCTTTGAGTTGGGATTGTAAAATTGGGCTGAAATGATAATAATCTAAGGAGAGTTTGATGATTTGATTTGGGTCTCTAATAATTTCGATGTCTGTTAGCTCTGATGCTAGGGCATCCCAATTTATTGGTTTTGTTTTGGTTGTTGTCATTGGTATTTTGAGTAATTAAAATCTGGTCGTATTGGTACATTTGAATATCGTAGATCCTTATCAAAGTTATATCAAGTAAAAATGTAGGTTGGGTAGAACGACAGTGAAACCCAACAAAGCTTGAGGGCTATTTTCAGGTCAATGAACCACATAAAAAAAATAATAATCCTGTAGAATGTAGGTT
>JAKQYE010000197.1:0-7063 GCA_023356605.1 Trichodesmium sp. MAG_R02
TCCTATCTCATCAATTAACCCTGCAACTATTCCTAGGTGGTCAAGATTTTTAACTGTTATTGATTCTATTAAAGACATTTTTTTGATACTCAATAAGGATGGAATCATCAGTTTTATGATCAGGACTTACGCAAAAAACCCGGTTAAGACAGTAAATCATTGTTTTTAACACATAAATATTTACGAGAAACCGGGTTTGCGGAGTTTGCCTTCGTAAGTCCTGTTCTAATGATAATTCATGTATCTTTTTGTACTACGTGCCGGAAGTTCCGAATGTGGGTAATAATAAATACTTCCAAGAATTAGAGTAGGATACAAAATGGCAAAAATGCTTGATAATTATCGAGAAGCTAAAGTCAAACAACAGAAAAACTGTGACAATTTTTGTATATGTCCATTACTCTGATTTTTCAAATCATGAATTCAAGAAAACAGGTTTCTGCATAAATCCTAAAAATATTAAAAAAAATAGCTTTATTTGTTGAATATCCCTGCTTTTCCTGTAGTCTGTAGCACAAGAATCAACAAATCATTGGATAAAACTCTATGGAAGTTGGCCCTAAAGCAGAAAAAGCGATAATTAATCACTCTCCACTAGAAACTATTACCCTTGATGTCAGTGGTATGAAAAGCAGTGGAAAGGCAACTCACCCAACAAACAGGTGTTATTTCTGCTTTAGTCAACCAGGCAACTGCAAGAGCAAATGTTGAGTGTGAAACAAAAATAAGAGAATTAACAAATAATTGGAGCAAACTCTATGCAAGTTAGCACTAAAGCAGAAAAAGCAATAATTAATCACTCCCCATCAGAAACTATTACCCTCGATGTCAGTGGTATGAAATGTGCTGGATGTGTTAAAGCAGTGGAAAGGCAACTCACTCAACAAACAGGTGTTATTTCTGCTCGAGTTAACCTGGCAACCGAAGTAGCAACTGTTGAATGTGAAACAAACCTGATAGACCCAAGCACTCTTGCCCAAAGACTTACAGATAATGGTTTCCCTACTCAACCACGGCTTGATAACTCCGAAAACTACGCTGCTAAAAAACAAACCGAACGCCATCGCCAAGAAATGAAACAACAGATATGGCGTATAGCGATCGCTTCTTTACTGCTTATTATGTCAGGAATAGGACATTTAGGCCATTTCATGGGCTCAGAAATTCCTATTCTGGGAAATATTTGGTTTCATGCAGTATTAGCTAGTCTAGCTCTATTCGTACCAGGGCAAGAAATTATTATTGATGGTGCCCGTAGTCTGTTACGCAACGCCCCGAACATGAACACTTTAGTTGGTTTAGGAGCAGTCACTGCCTATACTGCTAGTATGGTTGCCTTACTATTTCCACAGTTGGGATGGGAATGCTTTTTTGATGAACCTGTGATGATCCTTGGCTTCATCCTTTTAGGTAAAACCCTGGAGCAACAAGCTAGATATCGGGCAGCATCTACCCTACATTCATTAATAGCACTCCAACCAGAAACTGCACGTTTAGTTTCTGCACCCAACAACTCTAATAATTATTCTGAGTCTTTAGACATTCCTGCCTCACAAGTCAAAGTGGGAGAATATTTACAAGTATTGCCTGGGGAAAAAATTCCTGTGGATGGGAAAATATCTGATGGGAAAACTACGATAGATGAGTCTATGTTGACTGGGGAGTCCATACCTGTAATTAAAGAATTTGGTGCTAATGTAGCGGCAGGAACTATTAACAAGTCTGGTACTATAGTTATGCAAGCAACTCGCACAGGTTCGGAAAGTACCTTAGCTCAAATTGTCAAATTAGTTGAAACAGCCCAAACTAGAAAGGCACCAATTCAAAATTTAGCGGATACGGTAGCAGGGTATTTTACTTATGGGGTAATGACTCTTGCTACCCTGACATTTCTATTCTGGTATTTTGTGGGCACTAATATTTGGTCTCAGGTTTTGCAGACATTCAGTCACCATGGAAGCATGACTTATTCTGCTTCTCCACTACTTTTGAGTTTGAAGTTGGCGATCGCTGTTTTAGTCATTGCTTGTCCTTGTGCGTTAGGTTTAGCAACACCCACTGCTATATTAGTAGGTTCGGGTGTGGGGGCCCAAAAAGGTTTGTTAATTAAAGGTGGGGATGTATTGGAAAAGGTGCATGAGTTAGATACTATCGTTTTTGACAAAACTGGAACTTTAACTACTGGGCATCCCAATATTACAAATATTGTCGCAAAGAACCCAGAATTGTTATTACAGGTTGCTGCTACTGTAGAAAGCGGTACAAGTCATCCTTTGGCAGAGGCAATTTTACAAAAGGCGCAACAAAAGAATATGACGTTACTATCAGCAATAAATTTTTATACTGAACCAGGTTTAGGAGCATCTGCTATTGTAGATGGTAAACTTGCTTTGGTTGGAAATTTAGAATGGTTGAAAAAACATGAAGTTGTTCTAGAGCAAGATAATATTCCTTCTTTAACGGACAAAACGGCAGTTTATGTTAGTATGGATGGGGTTTTACTTGGAGTTATAGAAGTTAGTGATGCATTGCGAGATGATGCTTTGACAACAGTCAAGGTTCTGCAAGGTATGGGATTAAAAGTAATGTTGTTAACAGGCGATCGCTCTTGTGTCGCAGAAATTATTGCTCAACAGTTAGGTTTAACTCCTGAGCATGTGTTAGCGGAAGTGCCACCTGCGGGAAAAGCGGAGGCGATCGCTGCTTTACAGTCAAAAGGTGAGAAGGTAGGAATGCTGGGAGATGGTATTAATGATGCTCCTGCTTTAGCTCAAGCAAATGTGGGTATTGGGATGCAAGCTGGTACAGATGTGGCAATGGAAGCTGCTGATATTGTGTTGATGCAGGATAAGTTG
This sequence comes from Trichodesmium sp. MAG_R02, assembly GCA_023356605.1. GTDB lineage: Bacteria > Cyanobacteriota > Cyanobacteriia > Cyanobacteriales > Microcoleaceae > Trichodesmium. The sequence goes on from JAKQYE010000197.1 coordinate 2,856, forward strand.
ACAGATGTGGTAGAGTCTATTAAGCTTAGTCGTGATACTTTCAACAAAATTCGTGAAAATCTATTTTGGGCTTTTGCTTATAATATTGTTGGTATTCCTGTAGCTGCTGGGGTATTGTTGCCTAGTTTAGGAATTATTCTTAACCCTGCTGCTGCAGGTGCTTTGATGGCGTTTAGCTCTGTGAGTGTTGTGACTAATTCTTTGTTATTACGCAGTAGGATAGGTTAGATTTGCGGTAGTGGTGCTCGCCTATTGAGTCAAAGAGATGGGGAGCTTGAAATTTATTGGCATCCGGAGGGAGAGAAACACTCAATATCAAGGTCCTAGGGTGCCAAAAAGACTTTCCATCAGCTCTCTTCTCGACTACCTCATTACCCTATGCCCATTTTACTCAAAAAGTACTATAGTCATTTCATATAAGCATGGAAAACTTTTTATGCGTAAATTCAGTGATAGCAATAAATACTTGTCTCAATTTAAATTCAAATAACTATAACGCTTAAAATATCTGTAAAAACTGATTGTAGATTTTCTATCTTGACAGCAAGAGTAAAGATAGCAGTTTAGGGAGTTATAAAAAACTCCAATCACAGAAAAAACCTTAAATATAAATTAATTAATTAGGACTGACATAATGATAGGTAAATTCATAGTTTTTGAAGGTGTAGAAGGAGGGGGTAAGACGACTCAAATTGAACTTTTACGAGATTGGTTATTAGGCAAAGGAGAGTCGAGCCAAGTTTGGTCAAAATCTATAGATTTAGAAGTAGTTATTACTAGAGAACCGGGAGGAACAAAACTAGGTAAAGCTTTACGAGAATTACTTTTAAGTCCGGATGTATTGGCGGAAAAAATTCAAGAAACAGCTGAGTTATTATTGTATGCAGCAGATAGAGCCCAGCATATAGAAGCTTTGATTAAACCTTGTTTGGAAAGAGGGGCCATAGTTTTGTGCGATCGCTTTATTGACTCAACTATTGCTTATCAAGGATATGGTCGTGGTTTAAATTTGGAATTAATTAAACAATTGAATTATATTGCTACAGGTGGTTTAGAAAGTGATTTAACTTTATGGTTGGATATTGATGTGGAAATTGGTTTAGCTAGAGCTAAAAATCGGGGAAAAATTGACAAAATGGAACAAGCAAGTATTGAATTTCATCGACGGGTACAACGAGGCTATCAAGAGTTATCTAAAAACAATTCTTTAATAGTAGGAATAAATGCCAATTTGACAAGAGAAGAAGTACAAAAACAAATTCAAGGAATTATTATGCAAAAATTAGTAGAATGGAGCTACATTTGAAAATATCCTATTGCCTGATTGCTTGATCGTAGTATAGGTTCTGATAAAATGTCCACAAAAATGTCTGGTACCTCTTTACAATAATTTACTTTTGACTTGGTTGGCGATCGCACACCAAATCTAGAATATTCTATTTTTAACTTCCCCACTGGGGGTGCAAAAAAAGGGTGGGGGTTGACTTTTGACTAGAATAAAGGGCATGTGGTGTTGGCTGTCGCTTAACCTATTCTAATAGACTTCTCCGAAAATATTAAAATCAATACTGTAACTATCTTTTAAGGAGCGATCGCTATTTCACCAAGATAGTTAATTTTTACAGTATTATAGGCATTAGAGATATTTAATATTAGTATTTACCCTAATTATAGTATTTTTAATTAATAATTTTTTCAGAAATTATTGACAAATTTATTAATACAAAATAACCTTCCCTATTCTCAGTCTTATAAGTCAACAAATAGTCATTATTATTCACGTATATTTATCAGAATTTAGCCTAAATCTCTTTTGGACTACTCGAAATATTTTTAGTAATCGCGCTTATATAGGAATCCTCTGGGTGGTTGTAGCAAAATTCCATACTGAAAAAGTTTTGGAAAATCAAAATTTGACCGTCTGCAAAAAATTCAAATAACCACTTAACTATTTTAAAATAACTACAAAGATGATAAAATGCAATCATAAAATTTTTGGTTTGTAACCAAATATATTCTACAGGGTTTTGTTCTGGGGCATTCGGAGCAAATATTAGCAAATTTTCAAATTTTAGACAATTTATCAACCATTTTTATTCGGGCTTTTCTTGATTAATTAACTTCAATAATTCTCTAAAATCTTGAGAGTTATGATAACTTGCACCGTCCCTAAATATTACTAATCTTTTTCCCGGTCTTTGCTCTTTTAAATATTTATAGCGGTTTTCAAATTGATGAACTACATCACCATAACCAAAACTTTGTAGGGACGTTGCATGCAACGTCTCTACTGTGGTCTACCAAAATGAAAACTGCTGTAACGAATTCAATAGTATTCTCAGTATTTCCACTTCTTTAATTATTGCAAAATAAATTCCTTACTTTGATAATAATAGGCTCCATAATAAGTTTGTCTTTCTCTTTCATTTTTAAGAGGAATTTCTATTTGTTTATCTTTTCTTCCCCAAGCATAACTTAGGAGGTCGCCCCATAATAAATGACATTCATCAACCATAAACACTGCAAGCTGAAAAGCTTCTATTAATGAATTGCCATTTGACCAATAATTCCTCCCTAATTTTTTTTGCTTTCACTAATTCATCATTTTTAGCTGGATTTATATGAGTGAGTTTTTTCCAAGTTATTCCCGCTTCTTTGAGTAAGTTATAATAAGTTTGTAATCGATCAAAAACTACATCATATTGTTTTTTTTAATATTTTTGTAAATCTGATAATCTTAGGTAAACTTGTACCATCATCCACTCAATTATTTGCTCTTTCTCAACAGCTTTTAAGTAACCTTTTGTTCCCTTATATTGAAGCCTTAAACTTTCTACACCATGAAACATTGCTTGATTTTTCCATTCACTAATAAAACTGCTGAGTTACATTTAATAATTCTTTGATTTCATGGTAGGATTTTTCCGAAAAAATCATTTTAACGTGCCTTGGCTCTTTTTATTTATTTTGACTATCCATGTTTTATTTATAAAATCGTCTAGTTCATCTAAAATATTCATTTTTTGTCTAGGGAAGTGTATATGTTATTATTATCATTATATCTGTTGCTACCTATGGGCGGATTGCTATATGTTCTACAAAAATTATTTCAGATACCAGCTCCTTATTTTCGGACTTTTCCTTACTGGTTAATTCTTAATTTTTGAGCTTTTTTGTTAGGTATTTTTATTGCTGGTTCTCCCACAGAAGCCTTGTCCCCAGTAAATTTTTGTTCTTGATGGAATTTTTCTTGGGTTTCACGAAAAAAAATTTATATCACTTGTTTTGCCTAGTTTTCCAGCTTCGATATCAACAATATTTCTACCTAACAGTAAGACAATTACCTAACTTTTTCTTGTATAACTTTTTTTCTTTCCTGAGTAATATTGTTTTTTTTCATGTTTTATTGCCATCTCTATACCCTGTTCATAGCTATCTATAATTAACTCGTATTCTGTTAAAATTTCCTTGACAATTTCTTTTTTCCTTGAGTTTTTGTTACCCATCTAGTAGATTTGATAGTAACAATTTCCCAATTATTAGAAACTAATAATTAAAAATATCATTAGTAGTAGTTTCACCGAATCAAAATTAAAATCCTAATAGTTAAAAAGTTGTCAAATATCTTAAATAAGTTAAGGTTAAAATAGTTTGTTCTGAGATAGATAATTTAGGCATCCTACCACCACCAGAAGCAATTATTATAACTTTTTTAGCTGTGGCTATTTCTCGCTTATTGTTGTGATTTTTTTCTGCTTGTTTTAATAACTTTTCTACCTGTTCATACTTAATCCATAATAAAGGTTATAATTCTTGTGGATAATTGCGAATATACTCAAGTATATTAGTCATAATTTGCCTACCAAAAATTACATTTTTTATTACTATGTCACAATTTATTTATTTTTCAGAGATGTTTGATAGATAGATATTTGTATTGACTTCGCTGCCGCTTAACCTAAACTACAAGAGAATTAATTATCACTATGTCTAATAGATAGATATTTGTGTTAGGTTCCCTGACCTGAGACCCAACCTACAAGATAATTAATTATCACTATGTCTAATAGATAGATATTTGTGTTGATTTCCCTCACCCTTAACCAGATAGATATTTGTGTTAGGTTCCCTGACCTGAGACCCAGCCTACAAGAGAATTAATTATCATTCTTAATTCATCTGAAACCCTTGAAATACCAGGTTAAAAA
>JAKQYE010000197.1:7163-11767 GCA_023356605.1 Trichodesmium sp. MAG_R02
TTTCCCTCACCCTTAACCAGATAGATATTTGTGTTAGGTTCCCTGACCTGAGACCCAGCCTACAAGAGAATTAATTATCATTCTTAATTCATCTGAAACCCTTGAAATACCAGGTTAAAAACTTAATTTCCCCAGATATCTAATAGATAGATATTTGTGTTGGGTTGCGCTGACGCTTAACCTAACCTACAATAGAAAAAATTATTAAATATTAAATTAATAATAACTATGTCAGTAACAAACCCATCAGAACTTAATCAACTATCATTAGAACAACATCTAAAAAATCACTTTGGTTATGACTCATTCCGTCCTGGGCAAAAACAAATTATTCAAACAGCACTACAGGAAAAAGACCTATTAATTATCATGCCTACTGGTGGAGGAAAATCTTTATGTTTCCAAATGCCAGCATTGCTCAAGTCAGGTTTAACAATAGTAGTCTCTCCCCTCATTTCTCTAATGCAAGACCAAGTAGAATCTTTAAAAGATAATGGTATTGCCGCCACATTTTTAAATAGCACCTTAGGCTTAACTGAAACTCGTAAACGAGAAACAGATATTATTCAGGGAAAAATCAAACTTTTATATGTGGCGCCAGAGAGATTATTATCAGAAAAATTTTTACCATTTTTAGAGTTAATTAATTCCCAACAAGGTATATCTACTTTTGCCATAGATGAAGCTCATTGTGTCTCAGAATGGGGTCATGATTTTCGCCCAGAATATCGACAGTTAAAACTCCTAAGAGAAACTTATCCAGATATACCAATGATGGCTTTAACTGCCACGGCGACAAAACGAGTTCGAGAAGATATTATTACTCAATTAAATTTACATAAACCCTATATTCATGTCGCTAGTTTTTTCCGTTCTAACTTATATTATGAAGTACGTCAAAAAGTTAGTGCCAAAAATACTTTTGCCGAAACATTGCAAATAATTAGAACAATTAATGGCTCAGGAATAGTTTATTGTAATAGTCGCAAACGGGTTGATGAAATTGCTTATAAATTACAACAAAACAATGTATCTGCTTTGGCTTACCATGCTGGTATGAGTGATGAGGAAAGAACTATTAATCAAACTAAATTTATCAGGGATGATGTTGATGTTATTGTGGCAACTGTGGCTTTTGGTATGGGAATTGATAAACCAGATGTCAGGTTTGTGATTCACTATGATTTACCTAAAAATATAGAAGGTTATTATCAGGAAACTGGTAGGTCTGGTCGAGATGGGGAGCCTGCTCAATGTATTCTATTTTTTAGCTATGGCGACAAGAAAAGTATTGAATATTTAATCGGTAAAAAAGTTGATGAACAAGAACAAAGAATTGCTGAACAACAGTTAAGAAGAATTATTAATTATGCTGAGGCTAGCGAATGTCGTCATCGAACTTTGTTAAGTTATTTTGGGGAAGATTTTCCGGGAAATTGTGGAAATTGTGATAATTGTAAATATCCTAAGCCAATAGAAGATTGGACTATCGAAGCAATGAAGTTTTTGTCTTGTGTGGCAAGAACTAAAGAAAGGTTTGGTATGACTTATATTATTGATATTTTAAGAGGTTCTAAAAGTCAGAAAATTTTGGATAGGAGACATGAAAAACTTTCTACTTATGGCATTGGTAAAGATAGAACTGTGGAGGAATGGAAAAATTTAGCCAAATCTCTTTTACATCAAGGTTTAATGGATGAAACAACTGATGGTTATTCGGTATTGAAACTTAATCAAAATAGTTGGGAGGTAATGGGTAGAAAAATCAAGGTAGAAATTGCTATAGAAAAGAAGCGTCAAATTGAGAAAACTGCTACTTCTTTGGCTGTAGATGAACAAAGATTATTTGAAGAGTTACGGGTATTGCGCAAAAGAATTGCTGATGAACAAAGTGTTCCTCCTACTGTAATTTTTCAAGATGCTACATTGCAGCAAATGGCCAAGAAACGCCCCCAAACTTTAAATGAATTTCTTCATCTTTCTGGAGTAGGTAATTGGAAGCGGGATAAGTATGGTAAAAAGTTTATTGAGAGGATTAAAAATTATTGTCTGAAGTCTGGTTTACCTACTAATTCAGAACCTATTCGAGAGTTGGCAAAAGTTGTGGATAATGTTCCAAGTCTTACCCAAATAAAAACATTAGAGTTGTATAAAAAAGGATTAAGTATTGATGCTATTGCTAATGAAAGGGGAGTGAGAAGTAGCAGAGTTGTTAGTCATTTAGCTGAGTTGATAGAAAAGGGACAACCAGTAGATATTGATAGGTTGGTAAAACCAGCAATTCAGAAAGAAATTATTGCAGTAATAGAAGAAGTAGGAGATGAAAAGTTGAAGCCTATTTATGAATATTTACAAGAGCGTTATAGTTACGATGATATTAGATTAGTCAGGGCATTTTGGCGCAGCGATCAGTTATATTTTTAGTGGCAAAGTTCTTTTGTAGAACATTATGGCACAGGGGTCTTGCCTGTTACCTGTATTGCTATGACCAATTACCAATAATAATAAATGGTGACCAATAAGAAAAAAGGGAATTTAGAGCCTCTAGTTTTCGTGGAATAAAGATTTACTTAACTTCCGGTATTTATTAATCCTTTTCTTTAATGGTTTTAGGGGATGAATTTTTCGACCATGTAGGTGGGTTCCATACAAAGTCCCTACCGTAGCAAAAGTGGTAATACCTAAATCTATTCCAACTGAATTATCAGTTAAGGAGGAGAAAGTTTTTTGACCTCTAATGAAGGGTTTGTAACTGTACATGATATATAGTCATTTCAAATTATATTGGAAAACTTTTTCTGCACCAAACGCGGGTTATAGCAAGAAATGCTTGTCTCAATCTAAATCAAAATGACTATAGTTATAGTTTTTCAACTACCACCACAGGAATTAAACTCTTTTCCAAAACGGCTTGAGAAACTGATCCAACTAATACATGCTCCCATAAACGATGGCCTCTTTTCCCCATGATAATTTCTGCCACCCCATATTCTTGTGCAACTGAAACTATTTCCTCCGAGACCACACCCGTAACAGTTAGAAACTGATACCGAATATCTGCCAAAAGTTGCCTTGTTTGCTGTCGTAGTTGCTCAACACTTTCCCTCTCTTCAAACTGAATAACGTGTAAGACCACAACTTCGCCGTTACAACGCCTCGCCAACTCCGCCACTTTTAATAACACATCAACAGCAAGGGGGGAAGTATCGACGGCAGCTAATAAAGTAATAGGACGAGCGATCGCTACTTTGGTCGGATCGACTTCTCCTTTTTCTAACAGTTTTGGTGCCCAGGTAGGTATGGCCCAAGCTCCTAAAGGTGCTGTGACTAATATGGATAGGGCAGCGATCGCTAAAATTGTTTCCCCTCCCTCAATACCTGCTGCTAGAGGAATAGCCCCAATAGCAGCTTGCACAGTTGCTTTAGCAGAATTTCCTGGGAGCAAAAATAGACGTTCTTGCAAATTCCAATTACTACCCAAAGTCGAGAGATACCAACCAAGCATCCGCCCGACCAAAGTACCCACAGCTAAAATTAACAACCCCACGAAAAAGACATTTTCTAGCACTTGCAACGGGATACTAGCACCGAGCAAAACAAACAAAATTATTTGCGCCACCACCCACAAAGTCTCAAAACCATTTCTTAACCGTCGCCCGAGGGGAGGATCAAATTCGATGACAAAAAATCCTGTTGCCATGACTGCCAAATAGCCAGAAAATATGGGAATTTTTTCTGCTAAGACTACTAACAATAGAGTAAAACTCCCTGCCACCAAAGTATCTTGGGTAGAATTCTGAGTCCAATTTTGTTTAACTAATAACAATACTAATATTCCCGCCATCAGCAACCCGGCGATCGCTCCCAAAATTATTTGCATAGTCACCTGAAACGGTAATATTTGTAATAGGTTCATAGTGATACCACCGGGTAAAGTTATACTAGTGGTTGTTCCCTGGGATAAAAATGCCAGTAGTAAACTAAAAACTAACAACAGCAAAACATCTGACAAAGCACTACCAGTCAAAATTGCATCAGGAATACCTTTAGTCACCCCCCAACCCAAACTTTTGAGGCGCAACATTCCAGGAACAATAACTGCAGGAGACTCGGCACCAATGATACAACCTAATAACAACCCGGTGGGAAAGTCAAAATTAAGTAACCACATAGCTGCTAGGGCGATAACAATAGTTTCACAGGTTGCTGGGAGAAAACCTAACCGTAGTGCAACACCACCTTGTTGTACTAATTTTTCTCTGTCTAAACCTAACCCCGCTTTCATCAAAATTATCATTACAGCGAAGGTGCGTAGGGAGTCGGCAGCTTGCAAAATGCTAGGGTCGATCGTATTGCTAATTTGGGGACCTAATAATATTCCCACTAATACCATTCCTACTAGGGGTGGTGCTTTTAGCCTAAAGGCAATTTCACCGACAAAAAAGCCAGTTAATAATATCCAAATAATACTTTCCCACATAATCAGGACTTACGCAAGTACACTATATATAGCGTACTGTCGATATGAAATTCTCCATACTATAATTAGTTTTTTTTCAGATAGATATTACTTTTAATGTATCTTTAAACAAGGTTACAAAATA
>JAKQYE010000198.1:0-8941 GCA_023356605.1 Trichodesmium sp. MAG_R02
TGCTTAACTTATCTGCTCTCTGATTATAGAGCATTTTAATCATGGTAGACAACTGTAGGGACGTTCCTAGGAAGGTCTCTACAAAGGTTTTTGTTCAAATAAGTGTGTTCTAAATTTGCTCTTAAGCGCTATATCAATAATTCACAATCTTATTGTTAAGTGTAAAAACTGAAAACCTAGAATTTTGTAGCTCACCAGTATGCGGATTATCATATCACATAATTATAAGGGGAAAAATTAAACCTTAAAAAGCTCTATAGCAGTATGAAATGATTTGTAAAAATGCACGTAATAGAAAAAACGTACCCAACTTTTCCTCATGGCCCATTCACATCGCCCATTTCTTAAAAGGCCCAGATATTTGTGACACGAATAAAATAGGATTGCTATAGTTAAAAATATTGACACAATGTCGAAAAAAATGATACTTTATCAGCATATTATATAATTAAACGAATGAGTATTGAGAGTTTAGAAAAATTGCCACAAAAAAAGTCAGTTGCTGTCTTTTATCCCTTATTCTCTGGTGGAGGTGCAGAAGCAGTTTGTCTGTGGATTTTAGAAGCTTTAAAAGAAACATACGATCTGACACTATTTACTATATTTGATGTAGATTTTGACAAACTGAATTCCATGTATGGAACTCAACTTTCCCAGGAGATGGTAAAAATTAGAGTCATCTTTCCTACAGTGACTGAGACTTTGTTAAGATTCTTATTTGCGAATAATAGAAATTTAGCAATCTTAGCAATGCATCTTCTACTACGCCATTTGAAAACTCATAATCAGGAATATGATTTACTATTATCTGGTTATAATGCTGTAGACTTTGGTCGTATCGGAATTCAATATGTTCATTGGATTAATGTGATTCCCCATGATGGATTGTATAGTAAAATTTCTAACTCTTCCTTGGATAATATCAAACTTAATATATCAATTACAAATTCTTTTGTAGTATCTAAAGTCTTAAAAGATAGATATGCTATTGATGCTAAAGTTGTGTATCCACCTGCTTTACTTAAGGATCAAAATATATCTTGGGAGGAAAAAGAAAATGCTTTTATTTGTAGTGGAAGGCTGACAGAAGCAAAAGCTCCTCATAAAGCTATTGAGATATTGAAAAAAGTTCGTCAAAAAGGCTTTGATGTTAAGCTTTACATTACAGGAGGAGGAGGAGGAATATATGGGTGGAAATATAAACGAACATTGACAAAAATGGCCAATGAAAATAGTGAATGGACAAAATTGTATGAAAATCTACCTTATAAAGACTACGTTAACATTTTAGCCAAGTGTAGATATGGTATTCACTACAAATTAGAACCATTTGGCATTTCAATAGCAGAAATGATGAAAGCAGGTGCCATACCTATTGTCAGAAGTAAACGAGGACAATCAGCAGCAGGACAAGTGGAGATACTTGGAGAAGAAAATCAAGAGTTGTTTTTTGATAATCAAGATGAAGCTGTAGAAAAAATCACGAATATTCTCCAAAATTCAGAAATACAGGAAAAACTTCAAGCATCTCTACTTAAGAGAAAAAATATTTTTTCCACTGATAGATTTATGACTGGTATTCGTCAGGTTGTCAAAAATTATTTTGAACAATATGATGCCTCTGTTATAAATTAAATATTCAAATGATATTCTTGAAACTCAAGTATTCTTAATAGTAGGGTTAAACTATATAAATAAAACCGAAAAAATATAATCTATAACAATTATTATAATCCTGAAGTGCAGTCAATTTTTGTTGATTATAGCTCTGTCAAAAATTCAACGTTTAGTTGTAGTCAAAGTTTAACTAAGACTTTAGGTTGAAGCAATGGTTATATCAAAAGGCGATCGCTCAGAGTTTTATCTAAAATCTTAGAACTAAGAAGTTGTAGTTAAATCAAATATAATATAGCAATCCTATTTTATTCATGTCAAAAATCTTGCCTCTTTTTGAGAATAGATTTGGAGTATTAGTTACATGGCTGAGACTTTCGGAGTTTATCTCTAGTTTTTCAATTGTTAAATCTAATGGGAGGATTGCTATATTTATTAGGGGATGTTCTCTGTGAATTCTATATGGCAGTTTTAATAAGAAAGCATAATGTTATCTAACACCTGTTCACTCTCAATTTTGGTGGCAATAACAGACATACCTTTTATAATGTATACAATTCCTCATCTAGTTAGAATGAGTAATTTTAATTTTATTCAAAGAGTGTTGTTTGTGGATACAGCACCTCTATCTGGAGATAAAGTTATGCGTCCTGGTGTTGGTAGTCTAAGTGAACTCAGAGATTGCTGTAGTGCACTCCAAAGTGAAGGTATTGTAGATCGAGTTGTGGATATTAACTATGACCAAACTTATCAACAACAAATGTACCGAAAGCATTTTGCTACTCCGATTAAGCCCACCCATAACTATAAAGGTTATCCGATATTAGGGTCAATTTTTCACATAGAATCTGTATCAGGAAATTATGTGTTGCATTATGATAGTGATATGCTTCTACATCAGCAAAAAGATTATAGTTGGGTAGACGAAGGTATCAAGCTAATGGAGGAACATCCGGAAATAATGGCCATTAGACCATTGGCCGGGCCACCAACTAAGGATGGTACTATGTACAAACAAAATAAGTCCCTAAAACCAGAAGCAGGGGGGTTCTACAAATTCAAATTTTTCAGCAGTAGGGTGTATCTAATTAACCATAAACGCTTTGACAAGTTACTACCATTACCCATTTTGTGGCGTTCTTACAAGAAAAAATTTCTTAATCGACTGCCACTAAGTCTAAAAAACCTCTTAAACTATTATACTGACAAAGGCAAGCTGGATTCTTGGGAGGTTATGGTATCTATGCAATTAGAGAAAACTAATTATGTACGAGCAACTATGAGTTCCCCCAGGGCGTGGACTATTCATCCTAAAGACCGAAGTGCAGAATTTATCGGAGCTTTGCCAAATATTATCGAAAAAATAGAGGCAGGATACTACCCACTTGAGCAAGCTGGACACTATGACTTGATTTCAAGATATTGGCCTTGAGGGAACAAAGTTAACCAAAAATTTGAGTTTTTGCCCTAGCAGGGGAGTAGGGAGGTGGGGAGAATTAAGAATTTGGAGTTTTGTCCTAGTAGGGGAGTAGGAAGGTGGGGAAGTAGGGGGGAAGCAAACATCAGAACAATTAACATAATCGGGGACGGGTGATAATTATCAAAAAGGTTATTCGATTTGTATTAATTACTTAATTATCGAAGTGTTATACTAAGTATAGCATTATTTTTGGGAATTAGTATGATAAAGTATTTTTTCAAGTTATAGCCTTTGCTAAATAAGGGAATTGGTGGTGGGATAAACCTTCTTTGATACAAGGATGTAGAGACAACAGTTAAAGGTAATCTCTGAGTAAGTTTTTAGTCCCAGATGTTGCCTTACAGTATACTACCCATTCATGTCCCGCAGCGTTTCATGTCGGTGAGAGCCGAAAACACTAGCAAAAATAAACAATATGCGTGACCTAAATCCATGGCACATAACAGCACCATATTGCCATTTTATAGTAAAACCATTTTTTATACAACTCGATAGATAAAACTCAGAGTTGCCCAACTATTAATATCTAGAGTATAATCACCCGTTGATGAACCACGAGATTGAATAGTTGATTCACTAGCACTCTGTAAATCTCGTAAGGTTGCTTGTGCTACCGCTAAAGGATTCAAGATTTCTCTAATTAGCTGATCATCTCTAATTTGAAGCACCTCTTCATCAAGAGCTGCAATTGTTTCCTTAAATGGTTGATGGCTACAGAAAATCAGACTTTCTGCTAATCCTTCAGGACCTATTACTCTCCATCCAAAAGATTCTGCATTTCTGGAAGACTTGTTAATAACCGGAGGTATATTTACACTATTTCCTGGAGAAATAACTAACCCCGTTTGTGAAGGTTGAGTATTATTCTCAACTTGATTAGATATAGTTGGATTGACAACAAGAATGTTCCCATTACTATCTAAAATGAATAACATAAAATAAACTGGGCGATCGCCACCATTATATAATTGATATTGAATTCGACTACCAGTGGGTAAAGTTGGTAATCCATCATCAACTCCAAATTTGTCTAGATCTTCCTCTATATTAGTTTGAAATTTTGTTCCATCACTAACCCCCAAAGTTTCTCGGCGCATAATGCTCTTAGCTTCTGGAGTTACAGTAGCTAAACTAGCTCTAAGTTTAATTTGAGTAGCTCCTTCATTGTTAGTTAAGCGTAATATCTTAGCTGCTAATAAGGTTGTCAATTGGGAACTTAAACTTTGTACTGCTACCTTGACTACTTTTCCTCCTTCTCCCAAACTATTGGGTATGAGTACCTGAGCTAGAGAAAATAGAGCATAATGACCCTGATACATAGACAATAAAGGAGCAGAAGGACTTTGAGCAATAGTTGTTTCCTCTACTCGGCTAAATATGTAATCTGCTGCCTGTGTACTTGCCACTACAGTAACTTTAGATATTGCCGAAAAAGCGCTAGTAGCATCTACCCGCTCAATTCTTGACATCTCAGGGTCTAGAGCTATCATCAAATCCATAGTTTGAGGCAAAACTCTAATCTTTTCTCGCACCAGTGATCCTGGCAAAAGTTGAAGATTAGGAGGAGATTTTTGAGCAAGTTTTTGTGTTTGGTTGTTAGTATTTTTATCGTTGGGATCTGATGATTGTTGTGAACTATTAGTTTCTATGATGACAGAAGCTTTTGCTTTTAAGCCATTTCGACTCTGAATTTGTAATTTAAAGCTTAAGTCTAAATCTGAATCAGGTAATGTTTCGAAGAAAGAATAAGATGTAATCCCATCAAGAATACTAATTGGTAATCCTCCCAACCATAGATTTGCTATTTTGCCGTTATCTTCTACTGAAGTAATTACACCCCCAGCAGATGGTAATAAAGGGGTCAAGAGATTTTGATGACTCATGGGTAGTGGAATTGTAGTAGCTAATTTTGGGAATTGAACAATTTTCTGTTGTTTTGCTTCTTTCAACTCTGGCTGCTGATTATCTCCAGTTAGTTCTTCTACAGAGTTGGCAGCTCGTGAAAAACTAATTTGTAGTCTGGTTGCTGGGGTTGTAGACCATAATTTTTGGGTAAGAGCATAAGTGAATAAACCAGAGCTAAAACCATTCCAGTCAGCTTCAGTAGCAAATTGACTCTTTTGACTAGCATTAAGAATTACCCCTTTGAGTTGGCTTTCATCGATTTCCTGTTCTCCTAGAAGATTTTGTTGATTGCGCAGTTGCATTTGCATTGCTTTCTCTTTAGCATTGATTTGCTTTGTAGTTAAACTAGGACGAGAGCGAATTCTTAGAGTACCTTGTAAATTTGTACCAGGATATACATAGCTGGTATCTAATACAGTTACTACTTTTGTCGTCGGGAGCGATCGCAATAATAACCATAGAGTCTCTTCTAGAACGTCATTTATTTCTCTACCTTTATTATTAGGTTCTATCCCATCTATTGGTACTAGAGTATTTTGAAATGTTAAATCTGAAGTACTTAATTCATAATGTTTATTCTCATCAATCATCTTACTGACACGACTACCATAGCCACTAAAATGAAACAAAACTAAGTCATCTGGTTTAGCTTGATTAGTTAAATGACTAATAAAAGCTGTTTCTATATTTTCCCTGGTAGCTTGTTTATTTGTAAGAGTCAAAATATCAGTAGGTAAAAAACCAAACCGATGAACTAGCAATTCCCGTTGCATCTCCACATCTGTAACGCAGCCCGACAGAGATGCATCTACATATTCATTAATACCTACTAAAAATGCTAATTTACCTCCTGTAGTTTGAGCTAAGGCTTCTGAGTAATGACTTTGGAGGCGCCACCACCCTGCTTCATTTATTCTCAATGCTCCTAAGGCCAAACTAGCCCTTTGCAGAAATTCCCGTCGCTTTAATCTCATGCTTCTCCCTCAATGTCTTACCTTCAAATAAGTCAACTAAGAACTTTATATAACAACATTATTATTAACTTTCTATATAATTTACCAAACCAAAAATAAGGTCAATAATCTCTCTTTGGATAGGGGATTAAAAGAATAAACTTCAATATTTCAAACCAGATGCTTCAGCGGTCGGTACTGAGAACTAATAACTGAGCACTAATAGCTAATAACTGATAACTGAAATGACGCATTTTGCCATTAATCAATAGGGGCGATCATGGCATATAAATTTTCAAGACTCACGAGTTTAGTGTCCTGCGTCTTTCTGATCGGACTTTCACCCATCCAGTTAAAGCAACCCTCAGAGATAACTTGATGCTAGTACCAAAATGTCTAATTCGATTTTTTCCCGAACCAATGTCCATCTAACAATTACAATATATATTAACTGAGACAATAGTATAAAACAATTACAGCCATATTCAACAGTTAATTTCAAGTAATCAGGACTTAGACAGAGTGGAACACGACTTTTTAACTCCGCAACATGAAACACTTCTACAGATAGTGTATGATTTGATATGCCTTGGTAAGTCGTGGTAATAAATTAACACTAGTTTTTAAGTGGCTTGAGAGCCAAAATCAGAGTTTCTTTACCCAGCAATCCTATGAGTGTTTGTGGGAAAAATCCTACTGCTTTTTAGGGAACAAGGAAAAGGGAACAGAGAATAGGTAAGAGTTTTAAAAGTTTTATTTACTTTTTGATTTGTCGCAACCTATGCGCGGACTGCTATATTAAGAGGTGCTTTAAAAGTTTACCTTTGACTAATGTGTAACTTTTATAACCAGTCTATACTTTACTATTGTCTCTAACTTTTAAGGACTGTATCAGGAAAATTGCTTTTATTCCCACATTCCGCACTTCTTAACATTAAATTGATAAGTTTTATTTATATATTTACTTTTATTCCCACATTCCGCACTTCTTAACATTAAACAGGACTTACGAAACGGCACTAATTGTAGTGGCAATATCTGGAAAAATACAAATTTATGCGCCATATATAGTGGTACTGCGTAAGTCCTGATTAAATTTATAAGTTTTATTTATCTATCGCCCCGAATTATTCCCCTGAAAGCCTTATAGCTATGGGCATCAATTTTTACTATTATGAAGAATTGTAGCTAATTTTCTCATAAAAAATTAGTTATTGATAAAATTTATTGGTATTAAGTTCTAGAATGAAGTTTTTTCATATAAGTCTATTTAAAAATGTAAATATACATAAAGATATATGAAGATCTGCGGAATGTTGGTTTTATAGGACTCACGGGCACGAAGCCCGGCTTCTAGGATAAATCGTTATTTTTGAGAATAAATATCTCTAGAAAAGAGGGAATAGGATTGATAATTTATAGATTAAGAATTGATTTGACTTGGTATCTTTGGAGTTGTCTAATAAACATCTACGAAAAACTGATTTTCTGGGTTCGCCCACGTAAGTCCTTTATTAGCGGGTACTTTAAAAAGATCTGTCAAAAATTGAGTTAAACCCTTATATAGTAATTGTTTTACATTTAATAAACCTTTCTCCTAATCTATCTAGGTTTGAACTATTTTTAGCAATAGCTACATATTTTCCTTACCCTCAAAGAGCAATGATCAGGACTTTTGCCCTTAAAAAAATTGAAAGTACTGTTAGTTAATTTCTCTTAGACTTTCATTGCTTTAGCTAACTCTGCTGCTATTTCTGGTCGTGAAAATTCTGGTGGTGGTAACTCGCCACGACGTAACATTTCTCGCACTTTTGTCCCTGATAGATGAATTCGTTCTTCTCCTACGCTTGGACTTGTTTTGCTTGTGGCCATACCTTGGGTACGAGTACAGTAAAAAGCATGTTCAAACTTCATGGGAACAATATCTAACTCTCCAGGTTCAAAATCATCAAAGATATATTGAGCATCATAGGTTCCATAATAATCTCCTACCCCAGCATGATCTCGACCAACAATGAAGTGGGTACAACCATAGTTTTTCCGCACCAAAGCATGAAAAATTGCCTCCCGCGGGCCAGCATAACGCATAGCTGAGGGATTAATGGCCATCATTACGCGGTTTTGAGGAAAGTATTTTTCCAGCATAATCTCGTAGCAACACATCCTGACATCAGCAGGAATGTCATCTGATTTAGTAGCACCCACCAAAGGATGTAGAAATAGACCATCTACTATCTCTAAAGCACATTTTTGAATATATTCATGGGCGCGGTGGATAGGGTTACGGGTCTGGAAGCCAACTATTGTCTTCCAACCTTTTTCCTGGAATAGTCTCCTGGACTCGACTGGATCTATTTGATATTTGGGAAATAATGGGTGAGGATGACGTTCTAATAACCAGACTGGACCTGCTAAGTTTACTGGGCCAGCATCATACAAAACTTTAACTCCTGGATGTTTAATTTCGTTTGTACTATAAACGTTGGTTGCTTCATGAGCTTTATTGTAGTGGAACTTTTGAGTTAATTCTAAAACCCCGGTAAATTCTCCAGAAGTAGAATCTAGACGTACCCAACTTCCTTCTTTGATTGAATCTGCTACTTCTTCTGATACTGATAATGTTACAGGTATACTCCAAGGCAGACCATTTTTCAGGCGCATATCAACAACGACGCTTTCATAGTCATCTTTTTCCATAAAGCCATTGAGAGGGCTAAAGCCTCCTATAGCTATCATTTCTAAGTCTGAAAGAGCCCGTTTGTCTAGTTCTATCTTTGGCAGCCTTTCAGCCTTTTCTATAAATTCCTGACGTTCTTCTGATGTGGCAATTCGATTAATCAGGTGGCCACCATGTGCTGGTATACCATTTGGATGCTGAGTCAAGGTGATTCCTCTCTATATATTGACTACTATAGTTGAGAAAAATTAAGTTTTCCATTGTTTATCCTACATCCTTGAGGTCAATCTATTTTAGCGTTAATGAATTTAG
>JAKQYE010000198.1:9041-11544 GCA_023356605.1 Trichodesmium sp. MAG_R02
TCTGGTTTCATCTTTTGCCTAAATCCTGCAAATTTTCAAAAAAAGTTAAACCTATATAGCAATCCTATTTTATTCGTGGCAAAAATCCCACTGCTTCTTAGGGAACAGGGAACAGGGAATAGAGAATAGTTAAGAGTTTTAAGAGTTTTATTTACTTATTGAAGTGTCGCAACCTCCAACGGACTGCTATATGTGAATTTTTGTAACAAATATGATGTTTTTTATGTAAAGAATTTGACAAAAACTGGTTAAATAAATTAGTATGATTTAAGTCACATATTAAATTCTTAAACCACAAAATTTGATTCCGCAAACTATTAGCACTCATCATTGAAGATTGCTAAAGGCAAGTAATTAAATTGTGACTATCACTTCCCGGGAATAAATAAAAGTTTTGCGTCTGGTTTATAGAGTTGGATAAATTAGCACTGACGTTAAAATACTGCTAATTTTAATGGGACTATAATAATCCTAAATCGGTTATAAGAGTTGGAATTGTTCCTATTTCTTTAAAGGACACAATGTCCGGTAGCTACAGGGCTTTTGAGGAGAGTGAGTTATAGTTTAATATTAATTTCTATTCCCTATTTCTTATCCTTTAAACTTGTCAAACTTTGTACCCTATCAACTCCAAAACTGCTGTAAAAGGGATTGTTATATATAATAATTTTACAAACTTTTAGGAGGAAAAGGGTAAATGCGATATACTTTTGAACTTTTAGGTATTTCTCCAGTACTAAATTTTTTTAATCAGCAACAAAAACTACAGGGAGAAAATAGCTTAAATGTCGAATATTTAGGAAACCGTAAGTGTTCCCTAGATGTGTTTCTTAAGTCTGTAGAAACTGTTTCCGCTCATCGTAGTTGGAGGGTAGATAAAGTTGTAGAAACGGTGATTAATTTTTGGATGAATAACGCTGATAGCATTCAGTATTGGAGTTCTCGCTTGGAAGATGCTGGAGAAGATAGTCTTTTAGTAGCAAGAGTGGGGGATATTAGGTCCTTACGGCAATCTTTTGAATTATTACTGGATAATTAGGCGTAGGGCCACGGGTAAGCAAAAGTTAAAAGTAATTTCTGATTGAATTTCCCGAGCCTTGATGTTCTGCTAACGGGATTGACAAATGTTTGTCCCCTAAATGCCTACTGCTATAGTAGGAAAAGATAGGTCTGAGTATGGTGGGGTATTTAATAGAAGCCAGGTTCGTATGCTTTTTTATACTGACTAGTACCAACTTTGGTACCAAGGACGGATTTCATCAACCATGAGGTAAGGTTGTCCAAGGCAAGATGCTAGGGCTATAAAGGTTTGATCATCATAAAAATTTATTTCTTTATTTGGAAATGAGGCTAGCAGAATTAGTATCTAAAAATAATGTCGCTTGAGATTTTTGTCGCAAAACAGAAGCAGGGTATAATGTACTTATAGGACTATACAAAATATCTTTGACTACTTCTGCTTTTCGTTTTTCTGGTGCGAGGCAGAAGATTCTTTTTGCGGAACAGATTACTGGAATGGTTACTGTGAATGCGTACTGGGGGACTGCATCAAGATGAGAAAAATGACCTTGATTTACCTGTTGTTGACGGGAGGTTACATCAAGTTTGACTAATTTAACTTTTCGAGGGTCATTAAAATTTGCTACGAGGGGGTCATTAAAGGCTAAATGTCCATTTTCTCCTATCCCCATTAGAGAATTAGTATAAGTAGGGGGTCATCAATTACTATTTTTGCCTACTATTTTTGCCAAAACACTCTACTGATTTAAATGCCATAGAACATAATTTTAGTGCATTAAAAAGATCTATAATTATAATGTATTCACCTATCAACACATCTCGATTTGGAAATTATTCGTAATTATTGTGCCAAATAGTGTCTCATTTTTATTTAAAATAACTATATATTTTCATCTGCATGGTTAAGTCCTGATTAAGATAGGTGCAGTAGCAGAACTATTGGGAGTGTCCATTGATACCCTCCGAAAGTGGGAATCATCCGGAGAATTAATGCCGGACCGAAAAAGTCAGGCCGGTACTCACTGCATTATACCATGTCTCTAAGCTTATTAACTTAAGAGATGCAGATAGTCTTACTCCTTATTATGCCAGAGTTAGCAGTCACGATCAAAAAGTAGACTTAGAAAGGCAACAGGCAATGCTAGAAGCTTTTTGTGTTGCTAAGGGCTGGAAGTTTGAAATTATCAAAGATTTAGGTTCTAGAATAAACTATGGCAAAAAGGGGTCGCAAAAATTATTATAGTCATTTTAACAGGACTTACGCAACGGTACTAATTGTAGTGGCAATATCTTGAAAATGATAATTTTTTGCACCATATATAGTGGTCCTGCGTAAGTCCTGTTTAAATAAGAATGGAAAACTTTTTCTGCTGAAACGCGAGTTATAGCAATAAATACTTCTCTCAATCTAAATCAAACAGGACTTACGCAAAGACACTATATATAGCGCATGACAATTTCGACGAACTTCACGCTTTGTCAC
>JAKQYE010000199.1:0-7373 GCA_023356605.1 Trichodesmium sp. MAG_R02
TTTCAGTTGATTCAGTTTATCCCGTTGGTAGATTAGACCAAGACAGTGAAGGTCTTTTACTATTAACAAACCATGGACAGCTTCAATATCGACTCACTGATCCTAAGTTTGCTCATCCTCGTACTTATTGGGTTCAAGTAGAACGAATACCAGATACAAAAGCATTAAAACAACTACAGGAGGGTGTAAGAATCAAAAATGCTCAAACAAGGCCCGCTAAAGTTAAATTATTATCCAACGAACCTCTTTTACCACCTCGTTATCCACCAATTCGATTTCGCAAAACTGTAGCTACTGCATGGTTAGAGATTACCCTTACTGAAGGTCGAAATCGTCAGGTACGAAGGATGACGGCAGCAGTAGGTTTCCCCACACTGCGGTTAGTTAGAATAGCGATCGCTCATTTTCGCCTTGGGGGACTAAAACCTGGTGAGTGGCGAGACCTAAATCAACTTGAAATTAAATCTCTCAAGCAGATAGTTTTTCTATAGACCCCGACGTTTTCGCTTATTCAAGCTCACAGATATTATGCCAATTCACTTGAAAACGGGATTAGTATTTCGGGCACTCCTATGGCAGAGGTTAGCAAGGGATAAATATATCCAACTACCTCCTCTACTCCCCTACTCTTTAAACAGTTAAAAAGGCTTTTTCTGCAAGCCCTAATTTATCAGGACTTACCCACGGGCACTACATGAGCATGAGGGCGAATGCCATTCGCCCCTACATATGCCGTTTTCAAGGTTGATTTGCATAATTCCTGTTCATTAGTCGTTTCACACTCTTAATTGAAACAAGTGTTTCTTGCTATGAAAGTATTTCAGGCGAAAAATGTATCATTCTTATTGAAAATAACTATAATAACTGAATGGTTGCTTAGAAGTTTGCCACATCATTAGTAATTTCTCATTATTGGAGAAGACTAATAAGGTATATGGTTAAAGAATGAGAATTGAGGCCATTTTTAAAGACTGTCTCAGTAAATTTTTTCTCCTAGTTGAAATGTTATTCAATTTTTTTTGACAAATACCTTTCTATATATAGCTTTCAAGTAGTCTTGTTACTTGGTGAGGCATGGGTAACTCCTGTCATATTCAGAAAAATTTTTGAGAAATGGTATTATCCTGTAATAATCTGAGGATATATAGCAGTCCTATGAGTGATCGGGCGCAAAAATCCTACTGCTTTTTAGGGAATAGGGAAAAGGGAACAGAAAATAGGTAAGAGTTTTAAGAGTTTTATTTACTTTTTGATTTGTCGCAACCTACTTAGGATTGCTATAGATAATTTTTTTTGCTGTAACCATTTAATTCTTATGCTCATCCGAAGAATTAGTATATATTTGATTTTTTTTATTCAACTATTTATTTACATATTTTGTACTTCTTGGATTTTTAGCACGATAGTTTCGGCAAAAATTATATCTGTTAAATTGGCTGACAAGTTTCTATATAATTTAATATTATTTGGTGATTTTTTAAGAGGCATTGAAATAGTTGAACTTTTCAATATTATTATTTTTGCTGTAGTGGGAATGGGTTTTGGTTTAGTAACTATTTTTTTGCCTAAATATTTAGGTCGTTATGTCAGCACGATATTATTAATAATTTTTGTTCCAATAATTTTTCTCACAACTCAAATAGTGAGATATGATATCTGGGTAGAACAAGTAGCAGAGAATGAGAAATTATCATTTAATCAAGCTGAATTAATTATTAATTCATTTTTAAGTCAAAGAGTAGGAAATAATGGTATATATGGTTTCTATTTATATACTGCAGAATTTCCGGTTCTCCCTGATAGGAAAGTAGAAATTAACAATTTAGATAGATTAGAGAAGAGTCTTAATTCTAAGTTTGTAAGGTTAATTGGAGTTCCTCCAGGAGTAATTTATTGGACTATGAGTTTATGTTTTTGGATGATTAGAATTTTTCATTTTGTTGTAGCAGTCGTAACTACAATTTTTCACTTTATAGAAGGTTTAAGGATTGTTAAATGTTAAATATTATAATAATAATTTTTTTCCTAAATAATCTCTGATTTATATAGCAATTACACTTAAGTTATAGTTATTTGAATTTAGATTGATACAAGTGTTTCTTACTATAACTCGCGTTCGAGGAGGAAAAGTTTTCCAATATAATTTGAAATTACTATATATGGAATATCCCTCCCACTTCCCCTCCTGGGAGAACCTAGGTCTCCTACTTCTTAAAAATAATTTTTCAGTAAACTCTACTTATTTCTTGAATAATTCCTGTTGTAAACGATAAATTATTGTATCGGGCTCCATCTGACTTAAAATATCCTGAATAACTACATCTTGTCCCAAATTTCCCCAAGTACAACCCCTTTCCAAATAAACCTTCGTAGCACTGCCAATAGCATAAGTTCCATAAGCGGCTATAGAAGCTTGAGTAATAGCAACTCCCGTATAAGAAATAAAATCAACCTTTCCTAAACCTAATAATAAACTACTACCCAAATCACCCAACAATATACCACTAGCACTAAAAATAATTATTTTCCAAAGTTTGCCTGCTTCATAGCTAGTCATTGGCAAATTATAAAGACGAGACAAAGAGCGAATTAAAGCTAAGTCTATTGCTATCGTCCCAACTACATCTATAATAGCAATAGGATTAAGAGCAATGGCTAAAGCTTTATATTTAGCAAAATCCCAGATTAAATCATCAGCTTCATTTTGCTTAATCTTAACAGTTTGATGAGCAATACTTACCTCAGCTTCTCTAGCTTGAAGTAGGGCATTTAAAGCTAAAAGCGATCGCCCTTCCCGCTCTAAAATAGTAATTATTTTCTGTCGTAACTCATCTATTTGAGGAGATGGAGTTTCCCATTCGTGAATTACTTTACCATCAGGCCATTCAATTACTACAGGTAAAGGAGTTGGTTCTGCTGCTACCATGACTACTTCTAAAGAAGACTCAATATTCTCTAATTCTCCTGAGTGATGAAAAGTCAGATTTTGTAACTTTTGATAAATTTCTTCTCGTTCGGTTTCTGAATATAAATCGATTTTATTAAATACTAAAATTAAAGGCTTTTTAGCTTGTTGTAATTCAGATAAAGCATCATATTCAGTGCGAGTAATATCCCCAGAAACAACAAACAAAATTAAATCGGCTTGGCCTATAACTTCCTTCGCCATTTCTCCACGAACTTTACCTGCTACTTCATCTAATCCTGGAGTATCTATTAAATCTACTTTTACCACTTCTTGTTGATGGGAATTAACAAAAATACTAGAAGTCCATCTAATCGAACGCGGCCATTGAGTTACACCATTAAGAGGACCTGTTTCTAATATTTTTTCACCTAATAAAGCGTTTAAGACGGCTGACTTGCCACGACTGACTAGACCAAAAACAGCTATTTGAATTACTCCTTGGTCGAGTTTATCAATATTTGATTTTAATAAGTCTAATTGAGTTTTAATAGTAGATAATAATTCAGGATTAGTTGTCTTCTGTGAGGCATCTTGCCAGACAGAATATCTATTTAAAGCTTTTCGTAAACTTGCTCTAGCTCGCTTCCAGTGAATTTGACTTTGTTTACGATAACTGTCTGTTGATTGAGAATTTTCTGTAATTATTTCTGGATATATATTTGGGTTATTCAAGGTTAGATTCTTTGTAAATGATTTTAGTAATAGATCAAATTAGATTTATAGGACTTAGCTATCATATTTTTTGGGCCTGATTTTACTTTTCTAGAAGGGCTTCATATACTTTACTAATCCTAAATAATTTTTAAAATAAATGAGGTATTATGGAAGAGTAGGTAAGCATTCAGCTCGAGGGCTTTTCCTGGGTGAGGCTGCATAAAAAGATGTATGAAAGTAATAAATGATTAAGTAAAGCTTACCATCTTTTCGGTTCGGACTTTTAATTATTCTTGGGGGCTAATTCCTCCTTCTAGCTGATAGCTGAATGCTTATCAAAGGAGATTTGTTTAGGGTACCTGATTTAACCAGACATGATCAGCTAATACTTATTTAAAATGTGTCTTAGTAAGCTAAAATTTGGAATTGATGATTCCAAATTTAGAAGTTTTTTTCTCAAGGGAATCATACAACAATTAAGTCGTTTAAATTTACAAAATCTGACTTTGTCTAAGATGATTTAGGATTATTATTACAGTGTTTTTATAGATATTGAGGTGAAAATTTTGAGAATTTGACAACTCTAATAAATTGGGAATAATTGGTAAAAAGTCAAGTTAAATAAATCCTCAAATAAAATCATACTCAAGTATATAAATTATGTAAAAATATAGTAATCCTATTCTATTCGTCGCAAAAATTCCACTGCTTTTTAGGGAACAGAGAATAGAGAATAGGTAAGAGTTTTAAAAGTTTTATTTACTTTTTGATTTGTCGCAACCCCCAACGGACTGCTATAGCTCCTAATCAACTAGTTTAGTGTTATCTATATTATTTGGCCGGAGTTGAGACAACCTCTAATTTTTCCTCCTGTGGCAAAATATGACTCATCACCTGAGTCACAAAAGGTTTTAATAAATTATTTTCTTGAGCTTGACTAAATACCCTTTGTAAAATTTTTCCTAATTTCTCAATATTCACATAATTAGTATCTGTTTGAGTAGCAAAATATTCCGCTAAACTTATACCTGCTACCCTTGTCAGATAAGCAGCACTAACAGCTTGAATTGCACCACCAGCTACAAAAGTCACACTGTTACTTTTAAGGATAGTTGTTAAGGTTTTAGTAGATAGTTCTACTAGCCCTAATTTTAACATTAATTCTGCCATAGTAACCGCTACTTCTTTGCCTTTTTCTAGGGAAAATTTTTGCTCATATATAGCGCTTAAGTCTACTATTAATTGACCATTTATAGCTGCCGTTGCTAATAGGTCTAAAGCTGGAACTGGATTAGCAAATGCTGTAGCAGCAGCTATCCATTGATATTGTTCAATTATAGGAACTGCTTGTTCTCTTCTAATTTTATTGAGAATATTTTTAGTTTCTAATCTCGCCATTTCTGCTTTTCTTATAGTAGTCGCCCAGACTAATTTTTCCCTTTCTTGCTCTAAGAGTTGATTCAGTTTTTCTCTCAATTCAGATATTTCTGGTAATCGTTCTTCTATAGATTCTTGAATAGTGCCATCTTGCTGATATTTTCGCACTTTAATAGAGCTAGGTCTGGCAGAAATTCCGACTAAATTTTCCTTTGAGTTAATAGTAGATAATGTCTCTTTAATTTTTTGGATAATTTGGGGTATTTGGCCAGGCAAATATAAGTCTTGTTTATTCCAAATTAGGATAAAACGTTGGCCAATAGTTGTTAGTTTTGATAACCCTTGAAATTCTGAATCTATTAAGTCACCTGTAGTCACAAATAATATTAAATCATAAGGGGATAGAGGATTAACTTGAGCATTCTCATTTTTTGTTATCCATTGGGAGTCCCAAGTTATATCAATAACTTCTATTTTTCGGGAATTTTTAGATATCCACTGAGACTTTAATATCTCAGCCAAAGTAGTTTTGCCAACTCCTTTATTACCTGTAATAACTATACTTAAATCTTGTCTTTCTAATTCTTGAGTAAGAGTTATTACTTGCTGATGTAGTTGATTAATTTCATTACTTATTTTTTCAGACTTGTTAATACTTTCTACTCCCAGAGAAAGCTGATCTATACTAGTCGCTAATAACTCGATCGCCTCTTCTGCAGCTTCTTTTGTAGGTGATGGAATCATATTTACTTTCTGGGGCGGCAGAGATTTGGGTCTTTTTAATAACCACACCCCCAAACTTGCTACCATAATTCCTAACATAGTAGTTCCACCTAATTCGGCCACTGAATGTTGGACACTATCTAGTAACCATAATAGTAGAGACAATCCTATTCCCCCTACTAAAATTGGTCTTTGTAATTTTACAGCCATTTTTATTCTCCTCAGAACTCTTTTTATTATTGATCCTACCTTTAGGTATGCCATTTCAATTATCAGTTATCAGTACCCCCTACCAAGGTAGGATATTTCTACCGTTTCGCGGAAGTTAAAAGTCAAAAGTCATCCATGAAGATTTTATATGCTCACAACTTTGACTCTACAGTAATTTGAGAAAATTATTTCATGTTTTAGTATTAAGATAAGTAATTAAGCTTAAGTTAATGGAATTGGTATTAAAAATATTGAATTTTGCTTTCTATACCCTTTAAAGACTGCATCTGGTAACTAAAAATTTGGTACTGTAAGCTTTTGTCCATTTAAACGACAAATTGATTGTATGCTACTATGCATAAAAAAACCTTCTAAATTCTGAATTCGATTATTCTAATTTTAAATGAGTATTAGCTTGGTTACCAATATCGACATTCTTGAAGTTATTAATATACTTTCTCCTTTAATTTTAGACTATTGAATTATGACTTGTGACTTCTTTAACCTCTTGCAATAGGAAGTCTTGAAATACTAAATTTAGTTTTTTTATCTCCTTTAAAGACTATATCTAAATCTAAAATACATTAATGTTTGTTACGAATTGACAATTAAATTTCTACATATATAGCATTCCGCCCATAGGTTGGGACAAATCAAAAAGTAAATAAAACTTTTAAAACTCTTACCTATTCTCTGTTTCCTGTTTTCTATTCCCTAAAAAGCAGTAGAATTTTTGCCACAAACGCTCATAGAATTGCTATAGTATTTATTGAATTTTAAAAATGCTATATATAGGAATTAGCCAATTATATGGGTTGGCCCCGTGGTTGTAATGAGAGATATCAAAACTCACTGAATTGTTAGCTTCTTTCATTTTTTTTATCATTCCCTGGGTAAAATTTGTTAAGTTAGTGGCTCGGTCTACTTTTCCTGATAATTCTCCATGGTACCTTAGATAATCATCTCATTAAACTACATCTATATTTGGATATTTTGTGACAAATTCAACTAAAATATTAGTAGATAAATTAGCTACTTCTTTCATTTTTAGACCTAAGACATAATGATCAATTCACTATATGTTTGATCCACTCCAGTAACTATCCACTTTTTGGCGATCGCTAAGTCAAAAACTAGAAAATAAATATTTAAGTATCATTATTAAATAAATACTCTGACCAAAAAATAAGGTTTCAAGCCTGCCCTTTGAGAGTTCGGGAAAAAATAAACTTCAGTATTTCAATCCTGATGCTGACCGCCACATTAGAATTTAGAATTTAGAATTTAGAATTTAGAATTTAGAATTTAGAATTTAGAAGGTTTTTTCTATGTAGTGGCAGAGGATTAATTTGTCGTTTAAATGCACAAAAGCTTAAAGTCTTTGGTTGTAATTTTTTGAGACTTTATCATTGAGATAATTGATAAAAATAGGTTAATTAAA
>JAKQYE010000199.1:7473-11514 GCA_023356605.1 Trichodesmium sp. MAG_R02
AAATGACGGTTTGATAAAATTTTAAAAGCCAGTAAATTAGGGCTTTGAGAATTTCCTGGCCCCTTTTTTAGTCCTTGACAGACTACTAGTTACAAATGAAGCTCTATTAGAGGTTTGAAAAAGATGCTTTACCTTTTCCAAACCATTCATTTATTTGAGGGTAGATTTTTAACTATTTAGGCTGCAAAATAAAAGTTGTTTAGGGAAGTATGATGATTGAAAGGCTAAAAACTTATAGATACGACCTTATGGACGAGGAATAAGGTTAGTCTTTCGTAAGATTTCTATGAGCAAATCAAATACACAATATTACCTATTAAATATCCCATATCCTTTCACCTCTAACCAAAATAATAAGGCTCATTTCCTTCTTTCCATTTAATGTTACAACCTACGCTAGGTTTTTGTTCTTCTCCTATATTTTTTCCGGCTAAAACTGTATCTAAAGCTGCTCGTAAATCATTTCCAGTTACTGGTTTTTCGTTACCAGGACGACTATCATCTAATTGACCTCTATATACTAATTTAAAATCAGCATCAAATAGGAAAAAATCAGGAGTACAAGCAGCAGTATAAGATTTTGCGACCTCCTGAGTTGGATCAAAACAATAGGGAAAATTAAACCCTAATTCTGATGCCATTTCCTTGAGTTTATCTGGAGCATCATCAGGATGACTTTCAATATTATTGGAACTAATAGCAACAATTCCCACATCTTTTGGAACATAGTCTTTGCCAATCTTAGCAAGTTCTAATTGAACGTGCTTGACAAATGGACAATGACAACAAATAAACATTACCAATAATGCTTTTTTCTTATCAAATGTTGATAGGGAAATTATATCCCCGGAGACTACATCTGACAACTTAAAATTTGGTGCTTTAGTTGCTAATTTTAGCATTGTAGACTCTGTTAAAACCATAGTATGATTCCTGTATAACTTTACTTTCTAGAAAAAAAATACCACATTTTTTATCATTATTCAGCAGTAAAAATTAATGATAAGTTTTGAGAACCCCTCCCCTTAAAATTATCAAAGAATGCACCTAAAAGGTGAGGGTTAAACCCCATTTTCTATCAGGTAGTGCTCAATATGTAGTGTGAATCTTCAAAAACTGTCGAAAATAGCTATAGTAATCCTATTGGGTTGGACATTTTCTCGAAAACCCCTACCCAGAATTTGATTGACCAAACTACTCTCATCACTGAACTGACCGACTGTTTAAAATAAGAATTTCACTAGTTGGCATTCCTCGTGTTTTTCTAGCTTCTGAGTAATAGCTACAAGCTGGCTGTTAACTATAAATATGTATAAATATCTAGAAATCTAAAAGTTTGGCCCAAAAAAAGGAAGACTCGCAATTCAATGTGATGAGTTATAGTTAGAAAGTGGATAACAAAGGTAACAAGCAGTGGGAATTAAAATGAAATTTTGGTAAAAATCACATTAGTGCTATTTAGTATTTTATTTATCCCTATAATCAATCATTATTTAGGAATGGAAATCTTGCCTAAAGAAAATCTGAAGCATCTAGTTGATAAATATATTGAAATCCTCGAAGAAGCTCTCAGTAGCTAAAATATTTCCAAGGAAAAGATAGCAAAAATTACTGCTATAGTCATTTCAAATAAAAATGGAAAACTTTTTCTGCTGAAACGCGAGTTATAGCAAGAAATACTTATCTCAATCTAAATTAAAATGACTATATAATTATGTGAATTGAGAATCAAAATAGTAACAATAACTCATTCCAATCTGACCATAAATCATTATAAATATCTAAAAATAACGATTTTGGAATAGGTGCGTAAGGGTTTTATAACCTTTTCTAGAAATATATATTAAATAAATAGAATTAATGTAAAATTTCTGATGATTGGAAACAATGGGTTGGCAAAAACTATCTCAAATTTCCAGTAAATGAATACGACTTCTTAACTCGAAGTAAATGTCATAAATATAATTTTGGGTATAAGATAAAATATAAGACTTTTCAACTTATTCTAATATGACTACCACTGTAAAAGTTAAAACAGAGTATGAAGCGATTATTGGTCTAGAAACCCATTGTCAACTTAATACTCAAACTAAAATTTTTTCTAATTCCTCCACAGAATTTGGTGCTACACCTAATACCAACATTGACCCAATATGTATGGGGATGCCTGGAGTATTACCTGTACTTAATCAAAAAGTTCTAGAATATGCTGTTAAAACAGGATTGGCCTTAAATTGTCAAATTGCACCCTACAGTAAATTTGACCGGAAACAATATTTTTACCCAGACTTACCAAAGAATTATCAAATCTCTCAGTATGATTTACCCATTGCCGAACATGGTTGCTTAGAAATAGAGATAGTAGATGAGGATGGTAATGAAACTCGTAAGATGATTGGTGTTACCAGATTACATATGGAGGAGGATGCAGGTAAGTTGGTTCACGGAGGTAGCGATCGCCTCTCTGGTTCAACTTATTCAATGGTGGACTACAACCGTGCTGGTGTACCACTAATAGAAATTGTATCAGAACCGGATATGCGTTCTGGAGTTGAAGCTGCAGAATATGCTCAAGAACTAAGGCGAATTGTCCGCTACCTTGGAGTTAGTGATGGGAATATGCAGGAAGGTTCCCTGCGATGTGATGTGAATGTTTCTGTACGGCCCTTAGGCCAAAAAGAATTTGGGACTAAAGTAGAAATCAAAAATATGAATTCTTTCAGTGCCATACAACGGGCGATCGAATATGAAATTAAACGGCAAACTGAAGCTATTGAAGCAGGAGAAAAAATTATTCAAGAAACTAGACTCTGGGAAGAAGGTTCTCAACGTACTGTTAGCATGAGGAGTAAGGAGGGCTCTAGTGACTATCGTTATTTTCCTGAACCTGACATTCCACCTATTGAAGTCTCAACTCAGCAGCTAGAGACTTGGCAAGCTGAGTTGCCAGAATTACCTGCATACAAACGTTACCGTTATAAAAGTCACTTTGGTTTATCTGCTTATGATACTCGTGTCTTGACTGATGACTGTAGTGTAGCAAAGTATTTTGAAGCTACAGTTGCAGCAGGTGGAAATTCTAAACAAGCAGCTAACTGGGTAATGGGAGATATTACTGCTTTTTTGAAAAATGAAAAGATTAGTATTAATGATATTGTTTTGAAACCTAATAATTTGGCCGAGCTAGTCACAATTATTGAAGATGGTACTATCAGTGGTAAAATTGCTAAGGATATACTACCAGAATTATTATCTAAAGGTGGATCACCGAAGGAATTAGTAGAGAAAAGAGGTTTGATCCAAATTTCAGATACTAAGGCGATAGAAGTGATTATAGATGAAGTTTTAGCGGCACATCCAGAAGAGTTAGCAAAATATCGCGGCGGTAAAACAAAACTCAAAGGCTTCTTTGTTGGGCAAGTGATGAAAAAAACACAAGGTCGTGCAGATCCAAAGATGACAAATCAATTAATTAGTAAGAAGTTAGAAGGGTAAAAGTTTAAGGTGTGAAGTGTTGGGAAAATCTATTACTGAAAAACTAACACCTCAGACCTACTTGTATGAAAGTAATTTTTTGACAATAATAATACACAGCAAAATTAACAGTCTTTGGGGGAGATATCCCAATGCTTACAGGAAAGAAAACCTCTAGACACTTTTAAATATTTACATCGCCTTGGTTATCGACCAAACAGAACCTTCCATTGCCCGAGCTATCCGAGAATGTTGAGATTCTCCCCGGCTTAAGGACACGGATATCCTCTCCGAGCCTTAGCCCCTCGGCTAATTGATATCTCACAGGCTGCTACTACTTTGGCAGTAGTCTTATGCTGGCCTGCCTGTCCATATCTTGTCTCGGATTACCTACCCGCGACTAACATATTTCTTGCGAACTAAAAAGCATCATAACATAATCTGTGGAAAAAAATTAACTAAAAAGTCACCCTAGAAGGGCGAGGCTTTACAGCGCTTTTCAAATTGATGAACTATATCGCCATAACCAAAACCTTGTAGGGACGTTGCATAAGGGCGTCCCTACTG
>JAKQYE010000002.1:0-66867 GCA_023356605.1 Trichodesmium sp. MAG_R02
TAAAAACTGTTATGGAGGAGAGGATTTTTTAATTTCAGTATGAACAATGTAATCTTAATAGACAGTTTCCAGCTCAACAAGGAGAATTAAATCGTCAATTACAAACTGAGTTAGGAACTATTAACCGTTTATTTCTGGCTGAAGAAGGAAAGTTAAATCGGGAATTACAAACTGAGTTAACAAGATTGAATAGGGAGCATCAAATTCAGGATCGGAAATTCAATCGGAAAAATGCTTATCAATTAGAACTTTTTCGCGTTACCCTAGATGATAAAAAAATTAAGGAAATTGTAAAAGTGGATTTAGCATTATACATATTTCAAGCCCATGGTTTCAGATAGAAATACTAGTAACTGATAAATGAAATGACACACCTTAGAAGCAATTAACTTTATCCGTTATGGTCTTGGAAAAACCTAAGGAATAATTGAAGTCTAATACCCAGTCCTTTCTTGATTAAATTAGAGTTTGATAAATGGAAAAATTTTTACCTAATAAAAAAAATTGGTTTCAACATTTAGCAGAAGGATTCAGCGATTTTTTTTGGGGAACTAGGTCTGCAAGAATGTCATCGGAAGCTCTGCGGATAAATAATGATAATTTAATTGAATATTATGAAAAAAGAGATAGTATTCAACAACAAATACAGATTGCTCAAATACAGTTAAAAACTGTTATGGAGGAGAGGAATTTTCAATTTCAGTATGAGCAAGGTAATCTTAATAGACAGTTTCAAGCTCAACAAGGAGAATTAAATCGTCAATTACAAACTGAGTTAGGAACTATTAATCGTTTATTTCAGGCTGAAGAAGGAAAGTTAAATCGGGAATTACAAACTGAGTTAGCAAGATTGAATAGGGAGCATCAAATTCAGGAGGGTAAATTAAATCGTGAAAATGCTCATCAATTAGAACTTTTTCGGGCTCAATTACAAATATTTTTACAGGAAAAACAAAAAGATTTACAACTTCAGTTAAAAGAAATAGATGCTACATTAGCTAGAGAATTAAAAGCTATTGATTTGCAAAATAATCTCACAGTTATTCGTCAACAACGCCGATTAAATAATTGGCCTCTTACCCTGGATGATGAACAAATTAAGGAAATTGTAAAATCTGATAATTTACTCATTTTATTTGTTCCACCTATTCTTAAATATGACCGTGCTGGTGCTGGTGCAAATAGCCAACCTAATACTTTTCCTGATATTGAACAAGGATTAAATAGACGGTTAAGAGCTTTCCTAGAAAAGTATAAACAAACTGGTAGAAAAGTCGATTTTTTAACCGGTGCATGGATGACAAAAGCTTTGTCTGGAGAGGGAGCTTTTAAAACTATTTTTAGTGGTTTGAAAAGTAAACCAATGTTAGTTATCAACACATTAGTTGAAAGAACTTACTATCATCTAGAATATAGTTATTGGAGTCAAAATTTTCCAGAACCTTATATTGATTCTTTGCCTAAAGAAGATCCTTTGTCTTGGCTAGAATTATTATATTTTGCTGTTAAAGAAAGGTTATTAAAATGGGAAAAACAACGAAATCAGGAAAAAATAGAAACGGGAACAACAGAAGAGTTTGATGCAGATTGGGGTGAGGAAGTAGTTAAGAAGTTTTTGGCAGATTTACAGTTGATAAAACGAGAAAAGAGACTGTTAGAAAGAGGTCAAGATCCTAACAATTTACCTAATCGTAACTATACAGTTCTTGATTCAGACAAAGAAACTTTTTCTCGTTTCATTGCTATTCAAGTTTCTCTCTTAATAGGTAGAACCGCCGATGCATATTTTCTCTTAGATGTTCCACCTCAAGAACGCAAACGCCCTTTGCTTCCTGAATTATTACCTAATCTTTTAGAGGAAATTCCTTCAGAAGAACGAGAAAAAATTATTGAGTATCTTGTTTATTTTTATCAATCTTTATATCAGCAATTAGGGGAAGAAGAATGGGCTTGGGTTCCAGAAATGCTGATAGATTTTGCTAGTAGTTTGATTTATCTAGATAACAAGTTTTGGGCGAAAGAACAGATAGAAAAATCTGTAGAATCTTGGTTATTAATGCGTGGAATTAAATCTTTAGATCAGGTTAGTAATTTAGAGGTGATGAAATATGTTTTAGTCTCAGGAGATGACGAATATTTAGACAGACTAAACCAGTGTATATTATTACTTGGAAGAGAAAATTACGTGATTATAGCAGAAACTTTACTAGATACTTGGCGAAAGCTGAAGATTAAGGGCTGTATTGGAGTAGATGGACATGGACAAACTTTATTTTGATAAATTAGGTAAATTAGATGGACAAATCATTTGAGGTCGTCGTAGCAATTGACTTCGGAACATCTCGTTCTGGCTTTGCTTATAAGTTTAAAGAGTCGGACGTTTCTGTCTTTCGAGACCTGTGGCCTGATAACCCCATGTCTTATCCTAAAACCGCAACCTATTTATTGCTTTCTTCTACAGGAGAAGTAGAAGCTTGGGGCTATACAGCAATGAAAAAACTGGCTCAATTTCGTGCTCAGGGAACTGCTAAAGATTATTACTTTGCCCGTAACTTTAAAATGGAGTTACATTCTGGTAAAAAAGACGAAAGTGGACCTTATGTCATTAATGAAAATAACGGAGAAAAAATTTATGTTATTGACTTGATAGCTAAATATATTCGTCTCATTAAAGACGAAGCTCTCAAGGAAATTAAAAACAGTACCTCTGGAGAATTAAAGGATCAAGAAATTAGGTGGTGTTTAAGTATACCAGCAATTTGGAAAAATGAAGATAAAGATTTGATGCGTCGTGCGGCACGAAAAGCTGGATTAATTACTTCCTCTGATGATGAAGCTGAACGTCTTTTCCTTGTATTAGAGCCAGAAGCAGCTGCTATCTTTTGCCAAGAAGAAGATAAAAATGCACTAACACCTGGTAATAAGATTATGATAATTGACTGCGGTGGCGGTACAGTCGATATCACTGTTCATAAGTTGGTCAAAGATGGTGGACTTGATGAGGTAGCTCCTGGGACAGGTGGTCCTTTTGGCTCGATATATGTAGATAAAAGCTTTCAAGAATATTTGACCGAAAAACTCTCTGCTGAAATGGTGAAGCTTTTCCATGATCAGGAGCCTGTTCATTATTTGAAGATGATGGAGGACTGGGAACGAATAAAGTGCAACTTCGATCCAGAAACTAGTGGTGATGTTATTTACTTTAACATTCCAACCAGACTTTACAATTTTATCTCCAAGCGTAAAGCAAAAATCCTCGAACAGCTAGCTGATGAACAAAACGGGGATGATGAAAATATTCATCTAAGTGACTCAACAATGGAAAATATTTTCGGTCCAACTTTAGATGGTTTAGTTTCAACAGTTAAAAATCAATTTAAAGAGTTGGGAGATGAAGAAGTTGACATCATCTTTCTTGTTGGCGGATTTTCTACTTCCCCTGTACTTTGCCAGCGAATTAAAAAAGAGTTTGGAAGCAGGGTCAAGAAAATTGTTATGCCTCCACGTCCGGGTGTTGCCATTTTAAAGGGGGCAGCATCTTTTGGTGTTGCTCCGGCCATCATTCGTGCCAGGAGGAGTCGATTAACCTATGGTGTTGAAGTCTGTGAGGAATTTAATCAATTTATCGATCTAGAGAGTAAAAAGTTTTGGGCTGAAGATTTAGGACGTTATCAATGCGATAATCTCTTTAAGACTTTTGTTACTATCGGAGATAGTGTACCTGTCAATAAAGAGATTGTAACGCAGTACACACCCACACAAGCAGAAATGACAAATATGTATTTTTCGTTTTATGCAACCTCCAAAAAAGAGGTTCGTTACATAGATGAAAAAGGTGTTGAAAAAATAGGGGAAATGACAGTAGAAATGCCATCTACAGAAGGCGGTGTTAACAGGAAGGTAGACCTATTTTGTTACTTTGGAGATACAGAAATTAAAGTTAAAGCAGTTGACCGTACATCAGGTTCTAAGTGCAAAACTTCTCTTCGTTTTTTATCTAGTTATTAATTTACATATGAATTTGTAGGAGGTTAGTTAATATGAATTATTTGCCACGAGGAAGTCAAAACCAAAATCCACAATTTGTAAACAATAAGGATACAATTATAAGTCAAGAACAGCAAAGTGATAATCCCGAAAATTGGGAAAATTGCTTGAGAGGATGTAAAAATAAGAATGATTTTTTTGATTGGTTATTAAATAATTTTGATATTCAGTATTCCAATCATAATCATGAACAAGAAAAACAGCAAATTAACTCTCTTCAAAATGCACTTAAAAATCCTAAAAAACTTCTAGAAAAATTTTATAATATCTACCTAATGATTGTAGAGAAAAAAAAAAGATACAACCAAAAACACAAGCAAGAGCTGAAGGAAACAGTATACTTGCTAAACCAAAAAATTCAAAGCCAAGAAATACTAATAAATGAGCTTAAGAGGCAAAATGAAAAACTCCGTGAATCGAAAAGTTCTCTTTTAAGTAAGTTAAGCGATCGCGATCGCGACACAAGTAACACAATTACTTCTGATGAATCACGCCCCCAAAGAGATGTTTTAACTGAGAATTTTATCCAACTTAAGACCCAAGAAATTACAAGTGTTGGCCATGAAATATTCAATCATTTATCTCAAATAAATTCAGATTTAAAAGTTAATCGTAAGCGAGAGATTGCCAAAATTAAATATGTATTTTCTCAACAGATATTTGACAAAGGAAGTCAATGTTTTACTGGCGATAATTCAATAGGAGAAGATAAATTTCCTCAAGTTGTCGAGGACTTTACAACTTCAATATTAACTGATTTACAAATTACAGAAGCAGCTAAATTTCCAGAACCTATTCCCACAAATTTAAAGAACTTGGTAAAAAAAGGATTAAAATTAGTAAAAGAGATTGTTAATGACGACCCTCCTGGTCATTTCTTAATTGCTAGCCAAGGAGAGACCTTTAATCCTGAAAACCATGAACCTGTCCCCGGTTGTGAACCCAGTGGCCAGATTGTTTATACTACCTATCCAGGATACTGGGTAAACAACCGTATTATTGGTGAATCACTTAAAGCTTCTGTATTTACCGAGCCTGATAAACAACCTGAAGACCAAGAAGAACAACCTTCTGAAAATAATCAAAATCATCAACAGCCAAATTCTATAGAAAATGAACAGCAGTCTCCCTGTAATCAGCAATTAAAACCCACTTCCAATCATCAGAACCCAGTTCCACAACCTTCTGAAAATAATCAAACTCACCAACCGCCAAATTCTACAGAAAATAAACAGTAGTCCCTTATTACACACTGAAACTAAGAGCATCCCAGACAGACCCTACCTTTTAGAGCTATACTTGACGAATATTATTTCTTAACAAAAGACTTGACACAGTATACGATTTATGTTAACAAACTTTTTAAATAGGGTTTGCTGAAAAAGTCTTTTTCAGGAGTAGGGGACCCACCCCTGACATCTCCCAGGAGGAGAAGTAGGGACGTTGCATGCAACGTCCCTACAGAGGAACGGGGAATTGCTAGAAGAGGTAGTTGGATATATTTGTTCCTTCATTTTTCTACCATGGGAGTGCCCGAAATCCTAACTTCGTCAGCTTAAACCAGCAAAAAGCTAGCACTTTTTACCTCCCAAATCAGGCTAAAGCTTTTATTGAATTGACACTACTCCCTTAACCCCTTCTCCTCTCCTGGAAGGGGTTAGTAGCTTAAAAGGGTATGTTTTTTATAATTATGCCCAAGGGTTGTGGGGAATGGGGAGTAGAGAGAATAACAACATATATTTTTTTTGCACAATTTTCTGTATTAAATATCACATTTTTATAAGAATAGTCACTAACCCCCTGTGTTTAAAACATACCCCTGTGAGGGAGTTGTGGGGGGTCTTCTTTTTCCCAAAAAGCTTTTCAGAAGTTCCCTATCTCTTATATATAGATAGCTTTTAGAGTAGGGCAACTCCAGTGAGGAAGTTCAATAGTTACTTATTGTTCCAATTTAGCTATCTACTTCACTGTAGCCAGAGTAGGTTCTAGTTCTTGAAACAATGGAGTACTTAAATAACGCTCCCCAAAACTAGGCTGAATCATCACTATTAACTTCCCATCATTCTCTGGACGCTTGCCCACTTCGATCGCAGCACAAAGAGCAGCTCCCGTAGAAATACCAGATAAAATACCTTCTTCCTTCGCTATACGACGACCATAAATAATTGCATCATTATCAGGAACCTGAATTATCTCATCAATAATCTTCGTATCCAAAACATCCGGCACAAAACCAGCTCCTATTCCCTGAATTTTATGTGGTCCTGGTTTTCCCCCAGATAGAACTGGACTATTAGAAGGTTCAACAGCGATCGCTTTAAATTCAGGCTTTCTTGCTTTAATAGTCTCTGCCACCCCTGTAACTGTCCCACCGGTACCAACGCCAGCAACCAAAATATCCACCTTTCCATCAGTATCTTCCCATATTTCCAGGGCCGTAGTTTTGCTATGAATTTCTGGATTAGCTGGATTCTGAAATTGCTGTAACATATAATAATATTCATTACTAGCTGAATCAACAATCTCTTGTGCTCTAGTAATCGCACCTCTCATACCCTCACTACCAGGAGTTAACACTAACTCTGCCCCATAAGCCCGTAACATAGCACGGCGCTCCATACTCATTGTTTCTGGCATAGTCAAAATTAGCTTGTAACCCCTAGCCGCAGCCACCATGGCCAAAGCAATACCTGTATTTCCAGAAGTTGGTTCAACTAATGTCGTTTTCCCTGGTGCAATCGAACCTTCACGCTCCGCTACATTAATCATATTTACACCAATACGATCCTTCACTGAGGCAGCAGGATTCATTCCTTCTAGCTTTACTACTATTTTAGCCAAACAACCTTCTGTTTTAGGGATATGATTTAACTGTACTAGAGGAGTACTACCTACTAATTCTGTAATATTATGAGCAATACGCATGATATATCTAAATCTAATGTTAAACTTATAACTACATCAATAAATGATAAATAATGGGTATTTAATCGTAAGAATTCAGACTTCACCCATAAACCTCATTTCCTCGATAGTACAAATCAGTATTGAGATTGTTAGTTCTAATTTTTCTCTGGATACCCAATACTTAGTTATAATTGCTTTAGTTTATATGTATATAATGTAGTTGTAGTGTAGTAATTTTGACCAATTGATACACTTTAGATTTTTCTTTATCCTTCCAATAGTATATCCCTAAGTATGATTATTTAGTATTGCTCCAGGGTACTATGCCTGCTCAGGTTAGGACCGAACAGTCTACCTCTATATAACTTGGCCATAGAAATCAGGTTACCAAGATAAGCCTTAGGGTCGAAAAACATACCCCTAAGCAAAAATCAGGTTTTCTGGTTTGGCATAGAAAAATCATCTTCAATTAATATTCAATTAATTCAGGACTTACGCAAAGAAACCCAGTTAAGACAGTAAATCATTGTTTTCAACACATAAACATCTACGAGAAACCGGGTTTCTCAGTTTGCCTGCGTAAGTCCTGTAATTTATAGGGTGGATAATACCACCCTAACTTTTTTTCAGCTAACCACTAGAACTGAAAAGTAGTTCTGATAGTACCAATAATTAACTCATCATTATCATCATCTTGGTTAGCATTTGTAATTACAGTCACACCAGGAGTAATTGAAATGTAATCTGTAACTTGATATTTGTAGAATGCCTCAATGTGCCATGACATATCTTGTCGTAATCCTGAATCTAACCCATTAGGAAGTTCTAAATCATTCAAGTAAGGTTCCCGACCTACAACGATACCACCCAAACTACCTTCCTTCAATAAATCAGGGAAAGCAATAGTAGCTCCATAAGTCCAGATTTCAAAATCACCTTTGCCAATTAGTTTCCCATCAAGATATGTACCAAAACCATTAATAGTTACCCAGTCAGCCGCTCGCCAAGACATTTCTACACCATAAGCATTAGTCGAAACTGGCTTAGTAATATTAACTGAACCTGGTCGGCGGTCATTGAGTCCAGCATTTAGACCATAAACACTGTTAGCAATACCAGTTCCTACAAATCCACTGTTTAAACTACCATTATCACCTAGACCCGTAGCTGCACCATCATCAAATCCGAAGTTTCCTGGGCCAAAATAACCTTTGTTGTAAGTAAGTCCAATCTGGAAATTTCTGATGGGAGTAAAAGTTAGTTGAGCCAGTGCAGCATAGTCTCCGTTAAATAGACCTTTCCCTTGACGAGGATCTTCACCTTCTGCTGCTAAGTAGCCAAAAGACACAGAAAATGGACTAAAGGTACAAGCATATTGGTCTTTACAACCAAAATCATACTCAACTCCAAGTCCTTTACCACCCCCTAACCGATAGATTGGGTTCCTTTGGCCAAAAGCACTGAGAGAACCACTTCCTCCATCAAAATCTTCCATATAAGGATTAAGTGTAGGAACAAAGTCGTACCAACTCACCTTATTAGCAGCAATAGTTACTCTGATATTATCTCTGACAGGGAACTTGTAGAAAAGTTTATCTAGCTGAAGCGTATCATCTGTGCGATCAAGAATATTAAAGGTTTGCTGTCCTTCAGACTCAGCTATTTTTTGGTTAAATGCTTGAGCATTACCTGCTTGTAACCTGGTAAATAATAAGTCTTCACCAGAAAAGCTAGTATTTAAATTCAGACGTGCCCTATATTGGAATACTGTTTGATCCTCATCCTGAATACTATCACCGAACGCTCCATATTTCCCTTGGTCTTCAAAGTTATCAACAAGGGCAAAAATTACCTCACCCCTAAGTTTGGTAGTTGTAGAAAATTGATTAGCCTCCAATTCAGCAGCACGAGCTTCTAGAGCATCAACACGACCCCGGAGAATCGCTAATTCTGCAGAAAATTCTTCCTGTAACCTTTGCAGAATAGCCAGGTCTTCTCTAGTTACTGTATCTTCTATAGCTGCCTGTAAAAGTTCCATAATTCTATCTAGGCAAGCATTAACACCAGCGGCAAATTCAAAACGAGTCAAGGCACGGTTGCCTCTGTAAGTACCATCTGGATATCCAACGATACATCCATAACGCTCAACTAAGGACTGTAGTGCTTGAAATGCCCAATCTGTAGGCTGAACATCAGAAAGTTGAGATACGGAA
This sequence comes from Trichodesmium sp. MAG_R02, assembly GCA_023356605.1. GTDB lineage: Bacteria > Cyanobacteriota > Cyanobacteriia > Cyanobacteriales > Microcoleaceae > Trichodesmium. The sequence continues at coordinate 9,168 of JAKQYE010000002.1, forward strand.
GTGACTTGTCCTTTTCGCCTCCGACTGTTCGTAATATTACGAAGACCTGGTTGGCGAAGATTACGACCTTCTCTACCGTAGCGGTTGATTTGTCGTATGGTAGTTGCGGGTGTATTCCCAATAGAATTAGTTGAATTGTTTCCAGTAACCTGAGTTAAGATTTCAGGTTCCTGTACCTCTACATTATTATTTTTTGATATATTTTCAGTTGTTCCAGCTTGGGACAGAATGACTGTATTAGTTGTTTGACTTTCAGTGGCCACAGCAGCCGAGGATGCAACAAGGGTTGCTCCTAAAACTGCTGGACTAAGTAGTAGACAATACCAGAATGTTTTTGACATTTTACTCTCATCCTCACACCGATTACAGAGAGACTATTTGGCTCTTTATATTTAGTTAGTTTTAATAAGGTGGGATTGTTAATTATTGCCCTATAAACCCGCATTTCCTTGGTTACTAGTTAAGGATTGATAAGGGATTCAATTGCAGGTAGTCCAAAATTTCCTCATGGTCCAGATTAATTTATCCAGAACATAGTCTTTTCCAGCAATATTAAAATAATTCCAGCCCTAGAACAAATTTTTATACTTGTTCGACTTTTTTATAGCACAAACAGACTCTTTTATGACCTTTACTGCAAAATTTAGATTTTTCACCTTAGTATTTTAAGTATATCCAAGCTGAGAATTACAAAAGGAACAGCTTGTCTATAATAAGTTAGGTAGATGATTGACAGACTATCACAATTTTTTTGTATCAACAACCTTATATTCAAAATCTCTAGGGCCATAACCCCATCCACTATTTACCGAAATTAAAAAGTTTATCAAGAACTAATTTTTTCTGAGAAAATTAGTTACAATTCTTTATAACAGTGAAAATTGATGCCTATAGCTATAAGACCTTCAGGGAGAGCATTCGGGGCGATAGATCAATAAAACTTATCAATTGAATGTTAAGAAGTGTGGAATGTGGGCTAAATCATTATCTAAAATCACTAGGCTTGTTAAAAAATAGCTCCAATGACTTCGGGATAAGTACCTTCTGCCTCCTGCCTCAAAAAAACAGCCCATTTTTCTCTCTCTATTGTTTATGGTATTAATCTAATTTTAAAAATACTATATAGGAGGATCAGCAAATTAGATGTGTTTGCTCTGGGGGAATAGAGAAATTTACTTAAATATAGCTAATTTTTCAGTATTGGAGTATCGTTATAGCAGTTATCAAAAACTTTGCTATTCTTTAGTTTTCTATTTCTAAATACTATTTATTAACTTAGTTTTATTGTTAACTAACCTCTATTATTTTTCTAGTTATTTTTACCATCTTCCAAGTAGAGTATTACTTTTGAGAAACAGTATTAAAATCTAACTGCAAATTTGGTCTAATTTAATTAGCTTCAATAATAATAATTTGTGAATTGACCTTCAAAGATAACTGATAAATTTGCCGTTTTTATTGAGTCTGGGAAGCAAAATTTCCCAGTTCTCCTTATATCTATAAATAGCAATTCGTGTATAGGTTTTAATAATTCAAAAACTCAACATAATGACTATATTTATCCCTTGATTTTTCTGCCTATTAAGTGCCCAAAACACTAACTTTTTGAGCTCTCAAGACCAAAAACTAAACTCTTTTTTCGAGTTTAAAAATGCTAAAACCTTTATGTTTCAATACTTTTGGATTTAATCAGTAAACCCTAAATAGACATATAAAGTCCGAACATAGCAAAGTTTTTGGTAATTCCGTATTATTTACTATGTCCTAGCATAGAAAAGACTTGTTTCTGTTTAAATAGTTCAAATAAATGACTATTAATTTTATTCTCGGCTGCTTCAGAACCCATAATTCTCAGAGCAACTTCTACAGGTAAGCCTTGTTTATATGGGCGATCGCCAGCGGTTAAAGCATCATATATATCTGCGATAACTATTATTTGAGTTTGAATAGAAATTTCGTTTTCCTTTAGTCCCCTAGGATAACCACTACCATCCAACCTTTCATGGTGTCCATAAGCAATGTTTGGTATCTTCTGTAATTTTTTTGTCCAGGGAATTTGCTTTAAAAATTCGTAAGAATCTGTGACGTGAGCCTCAATAGCTTGTCGTTCTTCAGGAGTCAAGTTTCCTCTGGGAACTGTAAGTTGAGCCATTTCCTCTGGTGTAATCAGATGTTTAATTTGGCCATCTATATCTTTGTAGGTATAAAGTGATATTTCCTGTAGTTGCTTCAATGGTTCTTCTGCTAAAATTCTTGGTTCATTAGCCGTTAGTATTGTTTGCCAATAGTCGTTAAGCTGAGTAATTGCTACTTCTAGTTCTAAATCTAAATTTTTGATTTTTTGACACAAAAGACAACTTTTTTGAGTATGTGATTGATATATGTCAGACAAATGTCCAGATAAGTACTTGTATTTGGTTTGAGCATATTCCATTTCCAAGGTACGTTGGGCTAAAGAAAATCTTTGCTGGATTAGCTCTAATTGTTCTTGATATAGTTTTTTGCGTTTTGTTAATATAGCTTCTGGCACCCCTATTTTACCAAAATCATGTAACAGGGCTGCATATCGGAGCTCTTGAATTTGCTGATTGCTAAAATATATTTCCGAGAATATTCCACTATTTATTATATTGACTTCTTGAGACAGTCCTACCGTTAACTTAGCTACTCGCTCTGAATGACCTGATGTGCAGGAGTCTCTAGCTTCTATTGCCCGTACTGATGCTTTGACAAAACCCTCAAATAAATTTTCTATATTTTCTTGTAGATTATTTCTCTCTATAGATATAGCTGCTTGAGAAGCTAGAGAAGTTAATATTCTCTCTTCCCATTCTGAATATGGCTGAGTTAATTCTTTGGCATTTTCTTGTGTAAGTAAAACATTCGATTGAATCTTACGGTTAATTAGCTGAAGCACTCCAAGAACTTCCAGATGTCGGTTTTGTATTGGTAAAATTAAGACTGAACAAGTTCTATAACCTGTTTTCTCATCAAAACTTTTATCAAACTTATAGGGAGTATTTTTAGGAAGATTGTAAGCATCCGCTAAATTCAAACTCTGACCAGTTAGAGCCACATAACCAGTCAAGCTTTCAGACGTGATAGCTAAAGCTTGTTCCTGAAAGGCAAGATCTGGCAAAGAATCATTTTGGGCAGCCTTGAAAACTAATTTACATTCTTTGACATTTAACTCATCTACTAAGTAAACACTACCTGCATCACTACAAGTTATTTCCCGACTTTTGGACAATATCAAATTCAATAGTTCACCCAAATCATAGGTGTCGGATAGAGCTACTCCAATGTCTAATAGCTGCTCTATCAATAATTCAGTGGCCTGAGTTGGTTGCTGCAACCACTTAAGTGTATTTAACTGGGTCATAGTTTAGGCTTAGTCAATAGCCTTGAGTTTAAATCAACTTAATTGTTAATTAATATAACGATTTTCACAATGATACATCCGGAGAAAAGATGATTTTAAATTAAAAGTATTAAATTTTAGGGCTTTAAATAATTAGCTTTTCATTAGGAGCTGCTAAATAAATAATAGACTATTAATTAACCATTTGAGACATCTTTGTCAGATCATCAATCTAACTGTTTCTTAGTTTAATTATTATTGGCATGAATGCTTGATACTTTATCATTAGCAAGTCCGAAGTCACTTAATACACTAGATAGTTCAGAAGCTAATTTAACGAGACAAAAATATCAAATGAATTCTATAGATATCATAAGTTTAAAAAGTGCAAGAAACAGCAAAAATCACTACTTGTAGACCACCACATGTTTAGGTATTGCACAAAAGAGAATTTAGCTTCTAAGTTGCCCTAAATCTAAGCTCCTTCAAATACTTCATCAGTGGATAAGGTAGCCTTAGATTTGACACCTAAATCTACACCTACCACATCTACTGAGAAATCAATAATTTGAGATTCTCTTTCCACTTTGAAGCTCAAAAACCAACGGCCTACCTTTCGACTGATAGTTACTTACTTGGGGTTATAAGAATTCTATATGGAAGTTTTTCCTTGACTTTCTTAGCACAATTCAAAGAAAAAATCATGGTAGGAGATGAATAGATGATTTAGTTAACTTAAGCTAGATATCGTTTTAGCCATGCTAAAGTCTTTTTCTGTTAAGCCACCAGCATCATGGGTTGTTAATATGACTGTTACTTTATTATAAGATACTTCTAAGTTGGGATGATGTTGTAATGTTTCAGCCGGGTCTACTAATTTCTTGACAAAATTAATCGCTTCAACAAAATCTTTAAATCTTCTTATACATTTAAGCTTGTTTTCTTCTAATTCCCAATCTGATAGTTTACTAGCACGTTGATTAATCTCTTCTACAGTCAGTAATTTAGTCATTGAAGTATTCCTAAAATTCCTAAAATTCCTCAAACAAAAAAACTATCCGCTCTTATCCTCGATAGAGTCTTAGTATATAACTAAGCACTAAATTCAGATAAGAGCGGTCTAGGGGGTCACTTTGATTGGAACCTGACTGCCGGGAGGAACCCTATATCAGCCTGGTAAAGATTTATCTTATAGCTCCTAGGGAGGAACAAAGGCCAACTACTAGAGAGCAGCCCCGGCACACAGCCGGCATTTTCCAATCAGGTGACCCACGCGTTTACTACTATCTTGCATAGGCATCACCTCCTTTTTTCCCTAAGTGGTTCTTTCTCTTGATTACATATTCTATGTTAGCACAAAAATTTCAGAATGCAATTGTTTTAATCCGACATTCCGCATATCTTCATATATCTTTATGTATATTTAAATTTTCAAATAGACTTATACGAAAAAACATTATTATAGAACTTAATATCAATAAATTTCATCGATAACTAATTTTTCATGAGAAAATTAGTTACAATTATTTATGATAGTGAAAATTGATGTCCATAGCTATGAGGCTTTTAGAGAAAGAATTCGGGGCGATAGATAAATAAAACTTATCAATTTAATGTTAAGAAGTGCGGAATGTGGGTTTAATGATTTTTTTTGAAGCTATAGCAGTGTTCAGCCCAGTTTTTGTTAAGGGACTTCCAATTAATGGGTATTTACGACTACAGAAGCTAGGAAAGAATCAGAAAGGGTTTATCAAGGTAGGTTGGTTGATTCCCTGGTTGACATCGTCCCCGGCCTAAAGCCACGGGGAAATAACCAAGCCTTAGCCCCTCGGCTAGTTGGCATCTCACAGGCTGCTGCTACTTTGGTAATAGTTTTATGCTGGCTGACCCGTCCGTTTTTTTTTGTCTCGGCATGCCCAACCGCGACTAATATATAGTCATTTGATTTAAGAATGAAAAATTTTTTCCCTAGAAAACCTTTCATAGCAAGAAAAACTTGTCTCAATCTCAAGTAAAACGACTATATTTATTGTGAATTATGGTCATTTCAAATAAGAATGGAAAGCTTCTTCTGCTGAAACTTAGTTATAGCAGGAAAAACTTGTCTCAATCTAAATTAAAATGACTATAAAAAGCAAGAAGGATAGAACCTGTGGGAAAAATAAACTAAAAAGTCGCCTTAGAAGGACGATGCTTTAAACCTAATTTTTCGGTAAACCCATCTAATTTGCTAATTCCCATATATAGTGTTTTTTTGCATCTTCCCCGGCCTGAAACTACGGGGATCCTTACCAAGCCCCAGCTCCGATAAAGTAATTGTCAAAGAAACAATAAACTATGGTGTATGAATCAGAACTTACACAGGAAAGCAACATAACCGACATTCCGCATATCTTTATATATGTTTATGTATATTTACATTTTCAAAGAGACCCATAACAAGAACCTTTATCCTAAGAATTAATATCAATAAGATTTATCAACAACTGATTTTTAATGAGAAAGTTAGTTAGAATCATTTATAACAGTTAAAATCAATACCCATGGCTATAAAGCTCCCAGGACAGGTGTTAGGGGCGATAGATTAATAAAACTTATCAATTTAGTGTTAAGAAGTGCGGAATGTGGGATATAATGAGTAACCCACGCCACACTATAAAGTTGGCGTGGGGTTATTATATTAAGGCATATTATAGAGCATTACCACGAGGCAACACTTCTTCTGGGAAGATAAAGTTTTGATGTGGCTGATCTGCAGGAGACATCCAAGCTCGGATACCCTCGTTCAGCAAAATGTTTTTGGTATAAAATGTTTCAAACTCTGGATCTTCTGCTGCCCGTAACTCTTGGGATACGAAGTCATAAGCTCGTAGGTTAAATGCTAAACCTACTATACCTATGGAACTCATCCACAATCCTGTTACTGGTACAAACAACATGAAGAAGTGCAACCAACGTTTGTTGGAAAATGCGATACCAAAGATTTGAGACCAGAAACGATTAGCTGTTACCATCGAGTATGTTTCTTCAGATTGAGTAGGCTCAAATGCGCGGAAGGTATTTGATGCTTCTCCATCTTCGAAAAGTGTGTTCTCTACTGTAGCACCGTGAATAGCACATAAAAGTGCACCACCCAATATTCCTGCTACGCCCATCATATGGAATGGGTTAAGTGTCCAGTTATGAAATCCTTGTAGGAATAGTATGAATCGAAAGATGCCAGCTACACCAAAACTAGGTGCAAAGAACCAGCTAGATTGACCCAATGGGTACATCAGAAATACACTAACAAAAACTGCAATTGGTCCTGTGAAGGCAATGGCATTATAAGGACGTATTCCAACCAAACGGGCAATTTCAATTTGACGTAAGCAGAACCCAATTAGAGAAAATGCACCATGTAGGGCAACGAATGACCAGAGACCCCCGATTTGACACCAACGGGCAAAGTCCCACTGAGCCTCTGGGCCCCAGAGAAATAGTAGGGAATGTCCCATGCTATAAGCTGGGCTGCTAACTGCAACGGTGAGAAAATTACAACCTTCTAGGTAAGAACTGGCTAACCCATGGGTATACCAGGAAGTAACGAAGGTAGTGCCAGTTAACCATCCTCCAATGGACAGAAATGCACATGGAAAGAGAAGTATACCAGACCAACCAACAAAGACAAAGCGATCGCGTTTGAGCCAATCATCGAGGACATCAAATGGTCCTCTCTGAGATTGTGTGCGTCCGACTGCTACAGTCATTACGGAATTCTCCTAATAATTATGATAACTACGGCTAATGTTTTTTGTTCACCATTATCGGTGATGGCATTCTGCAATATCAGAATATGATAATTTTTCTAAACATTGTTTAATTTTGTTACCGCAGTTTTAATTATAAGGGTAATTTTTAATCAGGGCAACCAGAAAAATGAGTTTTTCAGGACATTATTTTATTAGATTTTAGATTTTTCAAGTAGACATCTCAACTAAATATGGCAATACAATCTCTAGTCAACTAAGCCTTTACTAAAAATTGGGTTTAAAGCTCTTATTTAGCTAGGGGCTGTAGCTTTAAAAAATACCATTATGCTAAGGATGATTTGCCATGAGGTATACAGTATAAGGGATTGCTGTGTGACAAAATATGTAGTTGGTTTCGTGTAACTCCTTAGAAATCCTATCTGAATAGTTAAATATTGAGGCTGCTTTAAGGCAGAAGGCAGTAGGAAAAGGAATTGAAACTATTTTTTGAAAAGGCATGTGATTTTCAAATGATTTAGGATTGTTATATGTGTTATTAGCTATATATGTTAATGTTGTTATCGTGCTAATTAATTAGTAGCGGGAGGGCAGTCCGAGACAAAAAGTGGACGTGGAGGCAGGCGGAACTCACCCCTATCTTTTTATGGGATAGGAACTAAAGGGGTAAGTAAAGTTGTCTTTGAAATGTCAACCCGCTCTTGATCTTCGGCTCGGCAGGGATCCCTTTTCCTTATGACCGGGGAGGATGTTAACCTTCAAACTCACTAATTAAAAAAATGTTCACCATTGACATCATTGTGAAGTACACTCCTGTACCATTGTCAGTACAACGTAAGTCCGCTGAGGATGCTGAGGCTATCTATCAACAGATTGTTGAGTCTATTCGCTCTGGAAATCCTCAAATTTTAGAGCTTACTTGTGAGAAAATACCAGAGAAAAAGATTGCTGTAGTAATAAGTGAGGTTTCTGGTGTTCAGATTTCACAGAAATCCGGTGCTGCTGCTACTGGAAGACCTCCTGGTTTTGTCTCTGTGGCCCAATGAAGTCTAAGGATGAAGCTAATAAGGTTACTCGTCCAGCAATTTTAGTAGAGGATATCTATTTCAATTGGCCTAATGGCAGTCAAGTATTGCGCTCTTGTTCTCTAGAAGTACCCAAGGGACAGTTTTGGATGCTGTTGGGTAATAATGGAAGTGGTAAATCAACTTTATTAAGATTATTGGCCCGAATTTTGTCTCCTCGCTCAGGAACAATTCATTTTCAAGGCCAAGTGGGTTTTGTTTTCCAAAATCCTGACCACCAACTTGTGATGCCTACAGTAGGAGCAGACGTGGCTTTTGGGTTAGTTGCAGAGAGACTTTCTCAAGTTCAAATTCGTAATCGGGTAGAAGATTCCTTAAGTGCTGTAAATTTATTAGAATTACAACGCCGACCTATATATGCTTTGAGTGGGGGACAAAAACAAAGAGTTGCTATTGCTGGTGCTATTGCTCGCAACTGTGACATCTTACTTTTGGATGAACCTACAGCTTTACTAGATCCAGATAGTCAATTAGATTTGGTAACTCAAGTGCAAAGTTTGGTGAAAAACAGGGGCATTACTGCTCTCTGGGTTACTCATCGTTTAAGTGAGTTAGATTATTCTGATGGAGCATTTTTGTTAGATAAAGGCCAAGTAGTAGCTCAAGGTAGACCTGAACTTTTGAAGCAACGTTTAATTAAAGATTCATCTTAAGTCATCGCTCCTTGACTTATATCGCTAATCCTTTTAGTTTAAGCTTCAAGATACTATTCTATGCTTTGATGATGTTGGGTAAATTCTCTTTGATTGCCCTATAAAATTAGAATAAATGTTATACTGGGGGTATTTGCTAGTATTATCTGAATAATTATTACCTGATTTTATGTCACACCCTTTAAGACAAACTATTCTGCTTGTAGATGGCTATAATGTCATTGGTTTATGGCCTCGTATCCGAGAAGTTTGCAATTTTCATGGCTTAGAAACAGCCAGAAGAGATTTAATTGAGGCTTTGGTAAACTACAGTGCTAGTGAGGACTTAAATACTCAGATAGTATTTGATTCTCAATACCAGTACACTCCTACTGCTAAGGAAATTATTACTGATAAGTTATCTGTTCATTATACAGAATTTGGTCAAACAGCAGATACATATATAGAGAAAGCTTGTGCTAATCTTCGTCAGGAGATAAATTTGTCTAGAAGTAGGCTAATTGTAGCTACTTCAGATAGAGATCAAAAGCTTACTGTCATTGGTTATGGCGCTGAATGGATGTCTTCCCAACAACTTGCCCATGATGTTGAAAGTGTGGCGAATAATGTTCGGAGTAAATGTCAACGAAGAAAAAGATCATCAAGTCGTTTTCTGGCTAGTTACTTAGATCCAGAATCCCAAAAGCGTTTAGCTGAATTAAGAATGGGAAAAAAATAGGTCATTATCACATATTTTGACAAAAGTCAAATAAAATTGATAAAATTATATAATTATAAACATAAGAATAAAATATCAAAAAGGGGTTGTCAAATCTTTTAAATTAGGATTATAATGAAATTCGGTTGCTTAGGGATAAATAAGTGTAAGTGTTCGGTCCTCGGTAGCTCAGCGGTAGAGCGGTCGGCTGTTAACCGATTGGTCGCAGGTTCGAATCCTGCCCGGGGAGTTTGAAATTTTTAGCTAAATCCTGGAGAAGCCTCGCGCTATAATCTCTGATTTGGTGTGAGGTGGATTAACGGTAAATCAATGGGACTCAGTGGGGCATTGATGGATAGTGTTATTCTGGTTTTTTTTGATTCTCAACTTGTGGTGAAAAAGTCCCCAAAGAATTACTTAAAAGAACTCCCCAATTGTTCACATTGCGGTATCTTAATAGAGCGTGATGTAGGTTTAGGGATAAATATAAAAAACGGGGCGGTAGGGCATTGAGTCCTTAAAGCTCCTGGAGTCCGAGGATTTGCGGGACACGGAAGTGAGAATCTCACATTATATATAGTGTCAGTTTAGTGTGGAGATATGTCACTGTTGGGAGGAGATTGACCAGCATTTAAATTACTTTTCTCTTCAAATTTAGCCTAGAAGGAGGCTAGTAGATGATATAGTTATTTTAAATAAGTATGAGACATTTTTCGCCTGAAATGCTTTCATAGCAAGAAATACTTGTCTCAATCTAAAGTTAAATGACTATAATTTTGGTATCCTGAAACTGATCAGATTGATCAACTACAAATTTTTATCGGCTCAAAAAACCAAATTTGGGTCTGGACGGTCGTCTATAGCAAAATTCCAATTCTTAAGTTTGTGATAGGCGATCGCCATAGGGATGGGGAGTATTATAGCGATTCTCAGAAACTTTGCTATACTTGATTGTTCTCTTATATATAGTGATCAAATTGTGATCAGGGGATATAGCTGCCGCACTTCCTCCGCCGACCCTTGATTATAGTTCTATCCCTAACTGTTTCTGGCCATTCATTTGCCATTTCTTTTTGAGGGAGTTTGCATACAACGTCCCTACAATGTGGACAATTTTTTTGAATTCTTCTAAATCTGGTATTTTGGGATCATATCTTTTTTGAGCACCTGTTTTTCCTCTTATATCCCTGGTTTCTCTTCTATGTAACTCAATATTGATGGTATTACAACTAATTTTAAATATAGAACTTTCTGGATAATGCTCACCCCATCATCGATGGCATTAATAACTTTTTGTCTTAAGTTGTAGCTATAAGGAGTAGGCATAATCTTTCTTAAATGATTTTTCTAGCATTATGTCATAATCTTTGCTTCGACTGCTGTACTATGAAAACTAGGATAGATTAGTGGATAATTTTATCTCTGATTATAGAGATTTTTTGATGATTACTATCAATAGATAATAGCATAGTTTAGGTGGGAATACTTGGGGTTTATTCCTCATAATTTGATAGCTTATTATATGTAGCGATCGCCTAGACAATAAATTTTAAATTCCACGCAGTCAAAACGTAATATTTTCAAACGTAATATTTTCAAGATTAATGTCAATAACTAATCATTTATATTAACTGAACACTACATATACAAGAGTACCTATTCTCGAAATATAAGCGTATCTGAACTCAAATATCCAACAATTAAAATGACAGTTATTTAAGTATTTATGGATTTTTTAAAATCAGCGACACTGGGCGATCGCTATAACTTTTTAAGGGTTGGCGGAGCAAGTGCGGTAGCTACATCGCCTAAATTTGTAGGGGCTATAGTCATTTAATTTAGATTGAGACAAGTATTTCTTGCTATAACTAAGTTTCAGCAGAAAAATTTTTCCATCCTTATTTGAAATGACTATATATGTAGTGTATTTGCACAATTTATACTGCTATAGCATTATGTCTTTTGGTTAGGACAATAAATTTGGGTGGTAAAGGAATAGGAATTAGGCAATTAGGTAATATAAAAATGTGCTAGGCTGTTCACTATTTAGATTGCCTATTCTCATAATAACCAATTCAAGGAAAATTTTTGTGCAGTAAGGATTTGGCTATTTTAGTAAAATTTAGAATACATCGTTTAAATGCTTAACAACTTAATACCAATTTGAACAAAGAATGTTACGAATACTAAGAGCAATAAAAAGACTTTATAGGATATATCTATTTAATAAAAAAGATAATTTATGACCTAAAAACGGTATTAAAGCAATTCATTATCACTCCTGAATCCTGACTCCTAAAAAATCCTCTAGTCATTTATAAAAAACATTCATAATATTGGTATAACTTATTTGTATAGGGGTATATAAAGTATCTTATTAAAGCCTATTTAGTATCAATACTCTCTAATTTTTCTGAATAGCATAACAAAGCCGAGCGAGTGCTATTGGATTATTTTCCATCAAATCAGTTGTCAGACTTTTTAAACCTTGTAAAAAGTGTTCCAAATTATGAGTTTTTGAACCATCATTTTCGCAATCACGATCCTCACAGTTCCAATTCTGCCACCAATCTTCTTCTCCTAAACCATTAGCTATTACATCAACTTGGAAAAAATAAATATTTGCTTGTGGTAATTCATTGGGTTTAATTGTAGTTGTAAAATTTAACTCGCGATCGCTGCCTACTTTCCAGTTACTAAATTGCATTGAATTGAGTAGTTTTCTTTCTATTGTAGGTTCTTTTGATGAGGAAATAAATTCTTTTGTTGACTCATCATAATATTTACTTTTACTAATTTTAGCTTGTATAGAATTAGCCGATGGTGGCAATGTATACTCATTCAAAATCGGCAAACTAACCTTGTATTCAATTGGTATTTCTTCTTGGAAATTGGGGTTTATTTCTAACAACTCAATTGGTTGATTTTTGGGGAGTTCGATCGCTACTTTACCATTATTAAGAGAGAAGGGTCGCTTCAGACCTGGTATTGGTTCGCCTGGATTTTTTGATTCACTCATAACTGATAAATTATTTATGATATTACTAGGTGAAAAGATTGTAAATTCACTGTTTTTAATTAATTCTCCTCCATCCCGCTGCAGTTTGTCAAAGTAGTAGAGAATATGTTTGTAGGGACCTAAAAATATTACATAAAAAGGCCTTAACTTTTCTATTGGTTTCCCTTCAGTGTTATAAGGAAAGTTAAAGTTATCTCTATTGCTGCCAACAACATAAACCTTTCCATTAAATTCACTTCTAATTGCTAAAATACCTGCTGCATATCCTTCTTGATTAAGATAATGTTGTCTAATTTTTTGGTTTACTGCGGTGACATCGCCTTGATTTTGATATAAATCTGTGATGAGAACTAAAAGTTCTTTTCCTTCCTTTTGTGGTGCAATAGCACCTGTTAGATTACTTGTGACTCGATCTTCGTAGTAAAATCCCTCTTTTATTGCTTCTAGGAATTTTGAACGACTGATTTTCTGTTTCTCAGGCCCTCCAACACGATAGTATTCAACTAAGTCAGATATCGAAAATGTGCGGTCTAGCAGTTGTATTGTTTTTATATAACGACTCGCACCGTTAGTTAAATATCCCGGCATAGATTCTGAGCCATCTATGTTAAGGCTAATATTGATTGGTTCTGGTGGTGCATCCAATGAGGGAGACTTATCTGTCATCGTAGGTGGATCACAAGATAGATCCTCAATAGTTTTTGGTATACAGGCTGTTGTGATACCTATTAGCATTAATAATAGAAAGGGAATTTTCCATCTTGTAATTTTTGTTGAATTCATAATAAGTTACTTAATTTATTTTATTAATTTTCAAAGAATATAATACAGCAGTTTTTATTTGAGTAAAGTAGATTAGGAAAGCTTTATAGAAAGTCCTTACGAGGTTTTGATTTTGACGTGAGGTCATCAATACTGAAAAGCTCTCTAATACGTTTTCATAGAAATCATTTGACTTTCTTTAATTCTGACTTTTGACTTTTGACTTTTGACTTTTAACTTTCTTTTGTCTGATTTTCATTTTCAGAGTTATCCTCATCTTTTAACTTCCTAGATTCAAATTTTAATACTCCCAATTCTAAAACTTTCCACTTACCTCTATCTCCTGTAGGTTCGACTTTTGCTAGCTTCAGTAATTGAAACTGCTTCAACTCCCCTGAGGAATCTCCATAACATTCAAATAAACCTTGCACATCTTCATTATTATCTGGGTTAATGTTGGCCTTCTGTCTGGGAGCTAAATAGTCACCGCTTTCCTCAGATAATATCCAATAACGTCCCCATTTACTTTTTTCCAAAACAACTGTATCGCTACTATCATTTACTTTTGAAACTGTTGTCGGTCTCTTCGATCGCCAGCTATGATAGCCATTATAAAATTCTACCAAGTTAGCTTCTTCAGGTGATAGTGGTGGCAGAATTACTTGTGGTTCTGGGGCTGTTTCTGGGGCTGTTTCTGGGGTTGGTTCTGGGGTTGGTTCTGGGGTTGGTTCTGGGGTTGGTTCTGGGGTTGGTTCTGGGGTTGGTTCTGGGGTTGGTTCTGGGGTTAACTCCTCTTTTGTCTCTGGTATTGGTTCTGGTGTTAGCGTTGGAGTGTCTAGGGATGCCACTTCTATCTGTATCCACTTAACTACACCACGCTCTGATAACCGCCAACTTTGACCTGGATTAATTGGAGATACTTTAGCAGGTTTCAGGAGTAACAGTGTGTTAAACTTTTCCTGTAAACCGTGACCTTCAAATAATTGGTCAAAAGTTTTTTGATTATGTTTGTTAAGTTTGATCTGCTGTTTAGGAACCAAATAATTGTCACTTCCTTGGGAAATTATATAATAGTTTCCCCTTTTGTCAATTTCCAAAACTATCTCCTGAGTAGATTGACTATCTGAGACTGTTATTGCTGTTTCTGTTTCTAATAAGGAATTTGGGTTTGCATTATAAGTTGCTGCTAATTCAGCTTCTTGCCAACTTAGATTTATATCTGCTAACGATAGAGGAGGTGATACCTCTTCTGGGTAGGAAGGTTGTTCAATTTTCTCTAGTCTTTCTGTCAACGAACTAATCTGTTGATAAATTTTCTCCAAGATTTTGTTTTGATTACTCTGTTGAGACAATTTTGCCGAAAGCTTCTGCAAGTTTGTTTCTATGATTGATAACTGAGATTTAAGATGCATTAGCTCTTGATTTCCTACTGCTACTTGCTCATTTAACTTTTCGACTATTTCTGGCAACTTAGATTCTGAATTTTCCATAGGATCGATTTTTTTGGGTAATTTTTCTAAAATATTCTGCAAATTTGTTTCTATTTTTGATAACTGAGATTTCTGAATATCTTGTTCCTTATTGCCCGCTACTACTTCCTCGGTCAAATTATTCAATTTTTCTACTATTTCTGGTGGCGATCGCTCTTGTTGGGTTTCCTGGTATTCTGCTTGTAGTTGATTATACTTTTCTGTGTAATCATCTAATTCTGATTTCAATCGCGATCGCTCCTGTTGGGATTGTGAGAATTTTGTTTGTAACTCTTCGTATTCTGCCCTCAATTGTTGTAACTGAGATTCCTGTTCCTCTGTATGGGCCAATGCTTCTAAGTTTGGTGGCTTTCTCAATGAGGACTGCCACTTTCGTATCGCCCACTTTTCTGCTTTTTGAAGGGCCTCGGACGAACTCAACCCCGAATCTTCAAGAACTTCATCACCACTGGTGGAAGAAAGCCCTAAATACCAACCGCATTTGAGACAAAAATTCACCTGTTGCTGTTGATATTCTGTATTGCAAACCGGACAATTTGGCATTAGTTATCTTTCCATTTATAAATTTACTTCAAGTCTACTGCTTATTAATAAACTAATATAGCAGTCGAAGTATAGCACTACGGGTAAGTAAGAAGTCAGAAGTAATCTCTGACTGAATTTCAGCATTTAGTAATGTCCTAACCTTTGCTTCGACTGCTATAAAATTGCAGTACTCCACGTTCCACAACCTGCCAAGTTTCACCTCTGGAAATAGCAGACACTCTCGCTGGTTTTATCAGTTGAAACCCGGAGTATCCAGACCGATATCCCTGACATTCAAATAAGTTTGCAACTGTATTCAGGTTATACTCATTAATTTTGATATTATTTTTAGGAACCACATAATCAATCCCACCCTCATTTAATATCCAATAGTTTCCCCTACGAGCTTTCTGAAGAATTGCACCTTGAGCACTACCATCAAGACGTTGGTCAATGCGACGTTGGTCAATGCTTTGGTCCGTTTCCGAGACCTCTATAGCATTTCTTGATAACAAACGGGGGTTTTGCTGATAGGTTAATATTAATTGAAGATCCGACGAGCCAAAATATTGATGGGTAGGTATTTGTGGATTCATTTGAGGTTCTGGTGTTACTTGGCTAGTTAAATGATTGGTTGTTATTCGAGATTCTCTGTGAACTCCAGCTACATTGTCTGAAGTCCTTAGTTTCTGATTTTGTTGGAGCTGGTTTATTTGATTTTGTAGGTTCCTTGATTTAATATCCCATCTTTGATCAATTTCTTGTTGTAATTGCCTACAAATTTCCCCTATTCTATCATTTACTACTTGAAGAATCAACTTTTTATTATCGACATTATTACCTGGAGTTTGGGCTTGCAGATCTTGTTGGAGCGTGATTATTTGATTTTGTAATTTTTCCCTTTCATCCTCTCCAATTTTAGACATTTTGATGTTATTAATTTCACTTTCTTCTAGTTTTGATAATTGAGACTGCAACTGCGACAACTTTTTACTTAACTCGGGCTTCAATTGTGCCAACCTCTCAAACTCGGCCTCCAAATTGGAAGATCGTTGCTCCTGAAGCACCCCTGCCTGTTCCAACTGTTCTAAACGATCCGTCAAATTACTCCGCCAGCGATCGCCTTCCTCCAACTTGGCCAAAGTCTTCTGTAAGCGATCGTAAGCCAACTCTGCCACCTGAGAAGCGAAGCGATCGCGCTCGTCCCTGGCCAACCTCAACTCAGATTCCAGTTTTTCTCGCTCCTCCTTTACTCCTTCCAGTTCCGACTGTAGCCGAGATAATTGAGAATTACCACCAAAATCTAACACCCCCCGCTCCTCCAACCGCCACTGATCTCCCCCTGGCGTCAGAGAAACCTTAGCCAGTTTAACCAGGATAAACTCCCGCGCATCCTCTGAAAGAGAACCATTGAACTTGAAGAAAGATTTAACAGTATCCTTGTTAAAAGAATTAATTCGGAAATTTGCTTTAGGTAATAACCAGTAACATCCCTTCTCCGTAACCATTACCCAATAATTCCCATTTCGCTCTTCACCGAGCAAAACTTCTGAATTAGAATATCTCCCTCCCCTAAAGTCAATTTTTGAAACCTTAATAGCCTTTCTTGAGAGAACCCTCGGCGCATAATTATAAGCTTCGATCAATTCATCTTCAGACAAACTTATCCAACCCCGTGGGAGAGTTTCCAGGGTTTTCGTCACCCGCACCGAGTTAGTTAATTCTGAGGAATAATTATCTGGTTTCATTGTTTTTTTATGATATATATATAGCCTTTTTTACTGGTCAAATATTATCGAGTTTATTTAACGAAATTTCAATATATTTTACTACCTATTAATCAAATTGTAGTATACCACGTTCGACAAGCTGCCAAGTTTCACCTTTTGAAATAGCAGATACTTTTGCTGGTTTTATTAGTTGAAACCCGGAGTATTCAGATTGGTATCCCTGACATTCAAATAAATTTGCAACTGTCTTACTGTTATATTCATTAATTTTGATGTTATGTCTAGGAACCATGTAATCAATATCAGCCTCATTTAGTATCCAATAGTTTCCTCTGCGAACTTTCTGAATAATTACTGCTTGAGTGCTACTTATACGAGGTTGAACCATGCTTCGGTCTGCTTCTGAGACCTCTATAGCATTTTCTGATAAAGAACGGGGATCTTCTTTATATATTAACATAAACTCAAGATTGGGCAAACCTCCAGCTATATTATCTGGAGTCTTTAGTTGCTGATTTTGTTGGGGCTGGTTTATTTGATTTGGTAGGTTCCTTAATTCAAGATCCAATCTTTTACGAATTTCTTGTTGTAATTGGCCATGAATTTCCTCTTTCACTGCTTCAAAAATCAGCTTTTTATTATCGGCATTGTTGTCTGAAGTCTTTAGTTGCTGATTTTGTTGGAGCTGGTTTATTTGATTTTGTAGGTTCCTTGATTTAATATCCCATCTTTGATCAATTTGTTGTTGTAATTGCCTATAAATTTCCCCTATTCTATCATCTACTACTTTAACAATAAACTTTTTATTATCAACATTATTACCTGGAGTCTTGACTTGCTGATTTTGTTGGAGATAGTATATTTGACTTTGTATTTTTTCGCTTCAGCATCCCATGAGTTATACATTTCTTTTAATCTATCATCTACTTGATCAATAAGTTCTTGAGTGTCTAAAATACTGGCTTTATTAACAGCATGATTCTGTTGTTTGGTATTTCCAAAGTTTTTTTTATACCTTGCCCAAATCCGTTTTATTTTCCTTCTATATGGCCCAATATAAAGACATAAAACGATTAAGACTGTGGCTAGTACCAGCACTATTATTATAAAATCAAATATCACTTTTCTTCGTATAGTTTTAAACTGATTTAATTGATTATAAAATTCTTGTTTTTCAGAGTTTAAATTCTTAATTTCTTCCTCATTCTTCTTAGCAATAGCGGCTAATTCACTATTTCTTGCTTCCAAATCAGCTATTTTTCTGGTTAAGTTATCAATATTTGTTGGGGGAGCAGATGGTTTGATAAATCCACCAATTTCACCAATATTCCTAATTTGAGCTTTTAACTGTTCGCTATTTGTTGTCAATGAGCTATTGATTTCTGTTGTAGTATTTGGACCTAATGCTCCGTAATTATTGTCATTAGGACTTTGAAAAATACCCAAATATATTTGAACTTTACCAATTTCGTCTTCGCCTAATCCACCTTTTAATTTTTCAGTTATTTGTTTAATGTTGTTGATATTTTGATTTATATCATTAAAATTTTGGTCTAAATTTTCTAGATTTATTGTTGGCAAAATTTGATTTTTATACGTCTTAACTTTTTTTTCCAGTTCTACTAGTCTTTGATTAACTTGAGAACTATTTACTAATTCCCTGTTTTTGGAACCCTCTCTTACTGCAGCAATGTCCTTAATAAAATCATCTAATAATGTTTGAAATTCATTGTTTGTTTTTTGAACATCATCAAAGCTGTTCTTTGAATTTCCCTGATCTGGATTTAAAGGAATTGATGTTGTCGAAGGACTAGATTTGGTTTCTGGCCCTGTTTGTACACAAGCCACTAAAGAACCAGACATTAATACCAAAGACAGAAATAAACTGTATGTGCTTTTCCAACTGTGTATGCTTTTCCACATAAAAACTCACTTTTTTCTTCAAAATACATCCCCATAATAAGGTTTGTAAACCCTTATAGCACTGTTCCAAAATTAGTATTTTGGGAGAAGTCTAATAAACGAACTAATAAACTATTGTATCCTTTTCACTGCGCAATTATCTAACTGAGAATTGACTTCCCCAAAATATTCCATTGCCCATTAATAAAATTGCAGTACTCCACGTTCCACAACCTGCCAAGTTTCACCTCTGGAAATAGCAGACACTCTCGCTGGTTTTATCAGTTGAAACCCGGAGTATCCAGACCGATATCCCTGACATTCAAATAAATTTGCAACTGTATTTAAGCTATGCTCATTAATCTTGATGTTATTTTTAGGAACCATGTAATCAACCCCACCCTCCTGTAATATACAATAGTTTCCCCTGCTAACTTTCTGAAGAATTGCTCCTTGACCGCCACCGAGACGACGTTGGTCAATGCTTTGTTCTGTTTCCGAGACCTGTATAGCATTTTTTAACAAAGAACGGGCGTCGTGCTGATACATTGATATCAATTGCAGATCTGACGACCCAAAATATTGATGGGTAGGTATTTGTGGGTTCATTTGAGGTACTGGTGTTACTTGGCTAGTTAAATGATTGGTTGTTCTTCGAGATTCTCCGTGAACTCCAGCTACATTGTCTGAAGTCCTTAGTTTCTGATTTTGTTGGAGCTGGTTTATTTGATTTTGTAGCTTCCTTGATTCAATATCCCATCTTTGTTCAATTTCTTGTTGTAATCGCCTATAAATATCCCCTATTCTATCATCTACTACTTTAACAATAAACTTTTTATTATCAACATTATTACCTGGAGTCTTGACTTGCTGATTTTGTTGGAGATTGTATATTTTATCTTGTATTCTTGTCGTTTCAGCATCCCATGATTTATACATTTCTTCTAATCTATAATCTACTTTATCAATAAGTTCTTGAGTGTCTAAAATACTGGCTTTATTAACAGCATGATTCTGTTGTTTGGTATTTGTAGAAGCTTTTTTATATCTTTTCAAAAGCGGCTTTATTCTCCTCCAATCTTGCCAAATATAAACACATAAACCACTTAAAAATACAGCTATTACCAGCACTATTATGACAACAAATGTCTCTAATTTTAGTCTATTTTGAAACTGATTTAATTGATTATAATTTTCTTGTTTTTCATAGTTTAAATTCTTAATTTCTTCCTCATTCTTCTTAGCTATAGCGGCTAATTCATTATTTCTTGCTTCCAAATCAGCTATTTTTCTGGTTAAGTTATCAATATTTGTTGGGGGAGCAGATGGTTTGATAAATCCACCAATTTCACCAATATTCCTAATTTGAGCTTTTAACTGTTCGCTATTTGTTGTCAATGAGCTATTGATTTCTGTTGTAGTATTTGGACCTAATACTCCGTAATTCTTGTCATTAGGACTTTTAAAAATACCCAAATATATTTGAACTTTACCAATTTCGTCTTCGCCTAATCCACCTTTTAATTTTTCAGTTATTTGTTTAATGTTATTGATATTTTGATTTATATCATTAAAATTTTGCTCTAAATTTTCTAGATTTATTGTTGGCAAAATTTGATTTTTATACGTATTAACTTTTTCTTCCAGTTCTACTAGTCTTTGATTAACTTGAGAACTATTTACTAATTCCCTTTTTTTGGAATCATCTCTTGCTGCAACGACGTCATTAATAAAATCATCTAATAATGTTTGAAATTCATTGTTTGTTTTTTGAACATCATCAAAGCTGCTCTTGAAATTTACCTGATCTGGATTTGAAGTACTTGATGTTGTCGAAGAACTAGACGTTGTTTCTGGCTCTGTTTGTACACAAGCCACTAAAGAACCAGACATTAATGCCAAAGACAGCAATAAACTGTATGTGCTTTTCCAACTATATATGCTTTTCCACATGATAACTAACCTCTTAGTTCAATAAATTAACCAATAAATTCCAGTTTCCCTGGCTCGGACAGTTGCCACTTTTCTTCTCCAATAGAAGAAACTTTAGCAGGCTTTAATAGTTCAAATTTACCCTTAGATCCTTCACTATTGACACCTTGACACTCAAACAACTTTTTCAGGGTATCCATGCTATATTCATTAATGTTTATTGTATCGCTAGGAACTAAATACTGCGAACTACCTTGTTTTAATATCCAATAGTTGCCCCGGCGCTTTTTTTCCAGAACTGATTTACCAATACCTAAACGACTGTTATCAATACTCTCTGTTGCTGCTGAAACAGTTATCGCATTTTGTGATAAAATATCACGTTTTTTTTCGTCCTTGTAGTCTTTCAACAACTGTTCTTCTTCACTCAGAGGTAATTGATATTTTCCTTCCTCCTCTACTTCTCTGGTGGTATTTAGTTCTGTAGATGTTTGCAACTTTACTTGCGGGTCTATCGTTGTGGTAAATGGCAGATATTCTGGATTATTTTTGAACCATTCTCCAAACAGACCAATCAACTCTTTGATTGGCCTCAACTCATCTTTCAACTGTTGTTGCAATTCCTCTTTGATTTTTGATATCTCATTATTAATTTGGTTATTTTTTTCTCTTTCTGCTTCTAAAAAAGCAATATTGTTGTTCTGCTTCTGAGTTAGTTCTTGCAACTGAGATTGGAATGGTGTTAATATTTCCTCTTCCAACTGTCGTTGCAATTCCTCTTTGAGTTTTGATATCTCATTATTAATTTGGTTAATTTCTTCTCTTTCTGCTTCTAAAGAAGCAGTATTGTTGTTCTGCTTCTGAATTAGTTCTTGCAACTGAGATTGGAATGGTTCTAACAATGGTCCTAACATTTGAACCAATTGCTCTTTTATATTATACTGTGGTTGGGGAGCATATGCTGATAGTTGGGGAGCATATGCTGATGGTTGGGGAGCATATGCTGATGGTTGGGGAGCATATGCTGATGTTTCTCTAATATTGTCAAACCCTTGAGGTTTCTCGCCAGTTAAACTATCATGCAAAGGATGACCACAAGACCGACAAAAATTATCGTCCTTGTTTACTTCAGCCTGGCACTTTGGACAGTTACTCATATTTCCTACTAAGCTCCTTAACTTCTCTAAAATGGTATATTGCGACGAATTATTAAATCATTTTTACAGCTAGTCATTAAAGCTATCTAACACATCCTACTAGACCAACAAATCTCAAATTGTGCATTACTACGGATTGATAAATCTCTTTTATAGTATTAATTTAAACCCTCTAAAGCACCCTAAAAGTTTTGTTACAATAACCCAAATTAAGCAAATTAATATGATTGCAGATTCAGACATATCTAGTAGTATCCCTAGCAGCCGAATTTCTGGCTGCCAGTATGGAGACTTCCAGCCAGAATTAAACTATCTACTTACCTGCCCACTCCTTAGCTAAAACATGTAATAGAGCTTTCAGCCCAATAATAAAAGGCGGTTCCACACGAATATCATCCGTTTCTCCCTTCATATTCAACAAAACATTTGTCAACTCCCTCTGGGTATTTCGCCAAAGAGTCTGGTTATAAGTAGATTCTGGTTCTGCCCCTGGTTCGTCCCCCAGTTCATAATCCTGTAGCGGGAGAATTTCCTCAATCTCCAACTCCTTCAAAGATACATGAAAATCATCTAGAAATGTTCTTAACTGTACTAAATCAGGAATTTTTAACTCCCGAATATTTCCCTCAAACTCCAAGCGTTCGCTCCAGTCGATGGGATTACCATTAATTTCACAATCCTCTCCTGCAATCAACGGATCTTTAGTTTTCTTCCCTAATCCTGTCAACCTAGTACGACCCAAGACCAAACCACAAGCTACCTCGTCTTTTGGTCTCTGACTCAATCTTGTTTTTTCCAATATGCGATCTTCAAATCCAGACCCTTTAGTCAACATCTGACTCAGGAGATCGCTAACTTCCGAAGAAGGAAGAAACTTACCCCTTTCAGCCAACCAGTTTAATAGTCGAGAACCATTTCCGCCAATATAAACAGGAGTAATTTCGCGACTCTGGTATTTTTTCTCTTGTTCAAGAACTCCCAAGATCGTCCCCACATAGTAATACAATCCCCCCATGCCAATTGCCATTAGCTGCAGCAAACCTTGAAACTTCGGATCGTCCTCTGCAAAATCTCTTTTATTTTTCAGCCAATTTTCACTTTCCAGACGTAGAAATACATCCAGCTTGGCACTAAACTTGTCTTTAGTTAATCGATCCCAGTCTGTCAAATTCTGCTCGAATAGCTGGGAGAAAAAATTTGGATTCAATTCTAAGAAATCCGATAACAAATGACGACCAGCCAATAAAACCGAACATTGATGAATGAGCTCGTTGTTGTACCAAACCGAAATATCGGAAGTTCCACCTCCCATATCAATACAAGTTGTTCGGATTAAATCATGTTTTTCCTGGTCTGCAAAATATTGAGCGATCGCCAAACTCTCAGTTTTGAATAAACCTACATCATCTGACTGCGGGCAAATGTGTTTAATTCCAGTTTGAGCTTGAAGTTCCTCAGTCAAATCTTGCCAAGTCTTCGCATACCTATTTTTATCACGACGAGAAAAAGCCGTAGGATAGGAAATACACCACTGAATTTGTTGGACTCCTTCCTTGGCCGCAACCGCGCTTACATGTAAGGCTAAATGTTTCAAAAACAATTTGTTAGGATTGTAATTTTTCCACTTCAAGTCTGTTTCTATCCATCCCCTGAGCGGTTCAAACCTGTTGCGTTCAGGAACATATATTCTGCCATCAATAATTGGGAAACCTTGGTTTTCCGTCTTATTTGGCTTCCCCCTAGTTGTCAGCACGCTAGACAAGGGTAACGGTTTGTCAATCGGGATAAAGCTTTCCGGGACAAAGTATTCAAACAATACAGGCCTGCGGGTTTCTGTCAAAACCTCCGTCACCTTCAAGTGCAAATTTTCCAACTTCAATGGCTCCGATAAATCGTTACTATTGACATAGATATTGGTGAAAGAAGTGCCGAAATCTACCCCCACTTTCCATCGTTCTCCCAGCCTAATTTTCTCTGGACTTTTCAGCATAATCAAGCCAATGGGACTTCCAGAACTATCCTGACACTCAATGAAACTAGGAAATTCTTCTAGGTGAGTTATTTGATAAGCACCCCTACCATCTATGAAAGGATGACGCTCTTTCGCTTCCGGTAGATACACTTGAAAAGTATCCTCTCCAAATTCAGCATCGTAATAAAAAGCATAATAAGAGCGCCATCCATCCGCCAGGAAATTAGGCCATACTTCCAATACCGGAACTTCCGGCAAAGCATTTTTATCTTCTATGGGATAATCTTTGGAAATCCGATAATTCTGAGGTTGCCGAGAGTCATTTTTCATCCCTGACAAAGGCAAGTCCAGGGTTACCCGCACTTGAGGTCCATCACTACTATTTATTTGAGCAAACTCGACCTTAGCGATTAAATCTTCCGGAGTAAAATAGTCGAGAAGTACAGGATTGATAGGTATCAGGGGCGTAATACTTTTACCCTGAAAAATTAACTTCGTCCCCGGAGGTAGAAAAGCTCCCGGTAGAGCATCTTCTTGGTCTACAAACCGAAATTTATCCATAAATAAATCCTTGGACTCCTTCCACTCAACATCTGGCCAAGTAATTTTCTTTTCACGCAAGTCTTGTATTTGTAGGGAAGCCAGAGTTTGCTCCTCGTGTATCCAAATATCTTGAGGCGGTTTTCCCCAAGCTGAAGAAATGTTCTGGTCAATAATCAATAGAGGTTTTACCTGTCCCTTACTCTTACTAGGAACTAAGCGAACCCAAGAAGACTGAGCCTCAGCTTTCACCGGACGATTAATACCTTCCAACACCCCTCGATTAATGGCCACACCAAAAAACTGAGGATTATTGCTCAAACTCAGGCCCTGCTCCATCGGGCGAGACCCCAAACTATTTTGGAAGTCATCTAGCAATCCGCCGATCGCATCAATTGCCTCTGCTTGGCCCTCATAGGAAGGATCGCCTAAAATTCTCCGCAGATTTTCTAACCAGCGCCAGAGGAGAGCCTTCTCGCTGACATTGAGATGTGGTTGAGGAGACTCCAACTGACCCGTCAGTTTGTTCCACCAAGGCAGGCCATTCCATTTTCCTTCTTCAGAGGGGGCCACTATAGTACTGGGAGTAGTAAGACCCACAGGTAGACCATCCCACATAAATATATAAATGTCTTCCCAGGGATTTTTGGGTTCTGAGGCATACAGGGCATTAACTGGATCAGGTAGCAGTTCGTATAGAGAACGGGCGAAAGGGTTTTGATCTTTTACTTGCCCCAACTCCAACAATTGAGCAGTTATGGGAAAGCGGCGTACTTCTGCCAAAGCAACCGCCGCCAACATCCCCTGCCACTGTTGGACCATTTCATCTCGGATGGGATAATAGGGATTATGTAAAGCCATCTCCATGGATAAGGGACGAGCCCACATAGTCGGTACAGAGCTAACACTTTTCATTTCTCCTGGAGCTTTATAATCCAGACTAGAGGCCACATCTTGAAAGGCTTTTGCTGGTTGTGCCTCCCATTTACCAGGAGTATCGCTGGATTTCACATCACTATCCCGCTTTAACTTGGGCAGGACTAAAACGTAACTTTTGTTAACTTGTGTTCCTGTCATATCAGTTATCAGTTATCAGTTATCAATTATCAGTATCGACAGCTAAAGCCAGAGGCTTGAAATACCTATGACATTTTTTTCATCCCCTTGAAAAGGGAGGCTTGAAACCTGATTTTCTGGCCATAATTGATATCCTCCCCGTTCTAAAGTCCCGGGGGAAGTTATACTGGGCCT
This sequence comes from Trichodesmium sp. MAG_R02, assembly GCA_023356605.1. Taxonomy (GTDB): domain Bacteria; phylum Cyanobacteriota; class Cyanobacteriia; order Cyanobacteriales; family Microcoleaceae; genus Trichodesmium. The sequence goes on from JAKQYE010000002.1 coordinate 34,993, forward strand.
TAACTCAAGAGCTGGTTGAAGTTTTGTACTTAGCACCCGCTCTGGGCTCCGTAAGTAGTTGCTAACTTAAGTTTTTCCTTAAATCCTAGAGGCCATATATACGGACTTAGCCAGTCCTATAGTCCCACCGGGTGGAGTAGCCTTAAGTCCATCCTTGAGTTTTTTCACCGTATCTCGGGATTTTTTGCCTTTATCGCGACTATCCCCAACTATCAGATTTGGCAGTTCATTTCCGGCCAATTTTTTGTTAGGGGGGAAAGCATCGGCTTGAAACAAAGCGATATTATCACCTTCGCACTGATGCAGAGAGTACAGCCAGCCCAAATAATCTTCACACCAATTATTAATTATTCCAATAGCTTCCTGTTGGTCAACATCAGAAAAGTCCGGTTTAGTCCCCCCAGATTTACTGCCAGTTTGGTAGAATTCCATCATCCAGGGAGCCAACCTTTGAAAGCGAGCATTTTTTTCCTTTTTCGCTTCTTCTAGTTCGGGAGCAATTTCTGCTAGCCATGTAAAAGCAAATCTGGTGGCATTCACTAACTCTGGTTGGACTTCTGCCTTGTCTGGGATATCGTCCCAGGAAATAGTCCCACTCTGCTGGCGAGTCATCAATATCACAGACCCTTTGGCTGTGGATGAATCTCGCCAAAAGTTACGCGCAGCCAGTGCGGCGTATAGTTCTAGGAAATGGGGATCGTTGCGCTGACTATCTTTACCGATACTAAAGTTGACTCGGGATAAGTTTTGATTACCTAGGAGATAAACTCGGTCAAAGATTTCCTGACCTTGAGTGACGTAATAACGAAGGGCCGCTTCCGTGTTCAGTAAAAACTGCTCGGAGCGAGCGTAGACCCCATCTGGGTTATCCCCGGGTGTTGGAGCAAAACCAAAATAGGGGAGTACAAAGAGGCAACCAGTTTGAACCCTATCACGTACCTTGATTCTCTTCAACTTATTATCGATTAGGCGGGCAATAGTCGGCAGTCCAGAAGCTCCAGTTCCCCCAAATATAGATCCACAAAGAAAAATTTTCGGCTCTTTACCGCTACCCGTGTCTCCCTGAATTTCCTCAATCAAGCTTCCCCAAGGCTCTTGCTCCAACCTGTCCAAATCTACCTGACTCATCACTGCTGCACCAATGGCCGGTCTGCCCCTAAATCCTACATCTAAGTTAGCTTCCCGTTCTTCTTTAGTGTAAAGGACATCGAATAAATTGGCCAAAGTCGGTTGGTTTTGCTTGATTGTGTTGTAGTTAAAAAATGTTCTGAGTTCTTTCTCTTGGGCAAAAGGCGACCAATGATCGAAAGATTCGATTTTGCTTTTCATCCACCCACAATGTGTTTTGTCCCCAGTAGGCATCAAATCATAAGTTCTTTTATAGGTACCGATGCTAGTCCTAGCACGAGCTAGATTTCCATTAGTTTCATCTGCATCTACAAATAAAACCTTAATGGGTTCTTCAGTAAACAAACCCATAGCAGCTAATTTAGCCACTGCTTCAACACATTTAGCCCCCGTTCCACCAATTCCAATTAGATAAAGTCCCATAATTATTCGCTAAAAAAACGACGCAAGTGAATTGAACCCGGGGGAACAAACTTTAAACCCCCAGGAGTACTGGTTGCAGTTGGCAACCAAAAAAGTAATAAGATGTCCAACACAAAAAAGATAGTCAAAAACACAAGTGTATCATTGCTACCTTGAAAAAAGCCTATGGCCACACAAATACTCAATACGGGAAATAGCAAAAATATCCACCATGCTACCATCCACCGGGCCACTTCTTTAGCTTGGTGAGCTTTTGCGTTAGCGGTTATTAAATACCAAATTATAGTTGACAGTACCGATACTACGAAAACTACAATTCCCCCAGGGTTGTAATAATTATTGATCCAATTCCCTACATCAATATCTGATATTCTTAGGATTCTGCTTCTATAAAGAAAAGGTTGTACTAGGAACATTACGATTAATCCTGTCAGGCTAAAAAAAATGATCCGAATAATTTCCGATGCTTTCATTGAATCTCCTATCAGTTTCAACTATTTCTATTGCATTCCGCCAGATTAATCCTGGAGTTTAAATTTATCCCCATATTTTCTTGCTTGTCCTCGAACACCATATTAGTGTAACTAACTACTTAATATCCTCCCGACCCTGCTCTACGAAACAAGACTGGATTTCCTAACATCAAGCTATAGGGGCTTTCTGGTTCTGGCACACCTACCCTCAAAGATTTCTTCCCTTCGGATCTTACGGTTTCTCCACAGCACCTCCCCACTACGGCTACCCTAGAGACTGGGAGTCTTGACACAAAATATTCAGGACTTACCCAAACCAACCAATAAACCAGGTTTATAACCCTGATTTTTGCTGTCCAAATAACCAAATTTCCTAGATAAACCCGGTTTATGCGTAAGTCCTGATATTTAAAGTAGAAGTGTGTCAATCATTAAAAGAGAAGCAAATAAATTCTCAAAGGACTAATTTACTGGCTTTTCAAATTTTATCAACCCATCATTTTTTTTGTGGGCCAAAAAATTGGGTTTAAAGTCTCCCCCATAAGCGGGCGACAATCCATGTTATAAAAGAAGAGGTCTGAATACTTCCCCAGTCTCATAAATGCTGTAGAAAAGAAGAGGTCTGTCGAAACTCCCTCTTTTGAGAGCAGAACTTAGGAAGCCTATGGTCCATTATCAGCTTATTTCCATCAAGGGGCAAATAAAGACCGACAAGAATTTTTGGTAAGTCGCCCTTGGGCATTTCGAGACTTTAAGTGGACGGGTCGGCCAGCCTAACCTATTCCTCTTCCCGGTGGGGGCAGCAGCCTATGAGAACTCAACCCGAACCTGCATCGGAGCTACCGCTCGGTAGGTATCTCCCTGCCTTTAAGCCGGAGAGGATGTCAAAGACTATTAGGGTTAGTTAATTATTGTTGATTGAGTAATATTTATTGACATAAGTTAATATATGTTGATAGAGTTACAATAATCAAATTATATAGATTATGGCACAGTTCTAGAAATTGATTGAAAAGGTAGGCTTGAGGCTTTACTTTTTGCTCATAGAACATTTGTAATCCCATACTTTATGTTGAGTGACTTTGGCAAAATACAGGATTTTCACAGTAAAGGATTTTTCTCTAGTGACAATATAAATGGAAAAAGCTGATACTGAAAAAATAAGAACAGACAGAAGGCACCTTACATTCCACAGGTTATTGTAGAAGTTTTGAATATTTTTACACTAAGACAGGGCAAGGATTTCAAGATTTTTGCCTTTATAGATCATGGGAAAAAATTCCTCCTTTAATCCTCCTCGGTTCCATTCTGTTTCCAAGAGGGTATGTTATGATGACCCTCCATGGCGCGATCGCATTTAATTACTCCTAAACCAATCATTAACCGTACTTTAACATTTTTCCCAGGGAAAATGCCTTCAAAGCTCGTAGTAACAAGAGAAATACATCAAGCGACTAAAAATAGCTCAAACCTAGTATATCAGGAAATAGGTTGATTAAATGTAAAACCTATGCTATGTAAGGGGTTAGTGCCATTTTTAACATATTTTCTGCCAAAGTACTGTTAATACCAACCATTTCTCAAAAACTTTTCTACCTATATCTTGAATAGGAAACCTACCCCTAATCCCGACTGTGGAGGGGGAATAGGGGAGTGGAGGAGTAGGGGGAGTGAGGGAGTAGGGGAGAAATAAACATAAGAATAATTAACACACTTGGGAGAGAGCGCTAATTATCAAAAAGGTTATTTAGTTTGTATTACGGCAGTTTTCATGTCGGTAGACTACAGTAGGGACTTTAAATACAACGTCCCTACAAGGTTTTGGTTATGGGGATGTAGTTCATCAATTTGAAAAGTGCTGTAATTACGACTTAGGCAAACTTCTAGATAATAACCGATCTGCAGGGAGCAAATGGGAGAAATACCCTACTAGATATGGCAGTTATGTGTAAGTCCTGAATTATAACAGAAGTATCATATTAGTATTACATTTTTGCATAGAAATTGGCGTGATATCAGTTCAACTAAACTTAACCAAACTCACCCAACACCTATTTTGAGCTAGTGAACTAGGTTCGGTGTTTCACCCATATATCACTTACCGCAATCTCTAACTTATCTACAACCCAGACTAGAAACTACCTGGGAACTCAAGCAACTTATGCACATAGTTTTGCAGGTTAAGCGCAGCATTGAAATCTCTAGTATGCTGAAAATCCCCAGTTGCCACATTCCTCAGTTCTCTTATGCAGTGGCATTTTCTGTTTCTGCCCACACTGAGAACACAACTGACAACTTGGATAAAATGTATCTGTTATCAATTGTTTCAAAGAATAGATCAGCAATAAAAGTAATTTGCACAACATATCAATAGACTTGGAGTAGTATAAAAAAGTTTTGCAATGTAACAAACCGACTCGACTAAACTTACCCAAATTATCCCATGACTTGCCCAAATTATCTCATGAATAATGGCGCGAGCTTTGGAGCTAGCTTCAGTGTATCACAGAAGACAAATGAGCGCAGTCTATAACTTGTCTACGACCCAGGCTAGAAACTCCCTGGGAACTCAAGCTACTTCTGCACATAGTTTTCTAGGTCAACCGCAGCATTAAAGTCTTAGTATTTCTTAAAACCGTAGTTCCCGCATTGTCTAATTATTCGGCTTCAGTAGTTAGTCCTAAGTAGTTAAAATGGCAGTTTTCTCCTTTTACTCTGATAATGGCTGTTTTGCTGGATGATCACAATGCTAGATTTTGCAAAGAAAAAACTTTGACTGGCCAGTCAGCTCAAGAAAACAAGTCCAACCTTGAATCATCTGCCATAATATTGGGAAAGTAACGGCGGAGCGATCGCCTATCACAAACTTCATAATTCCTGACTTTTGGCTATTTATGACTGTCCATACCCAAATTTTGTTTTTTTGAGCAAACACACATTTTGCAGTTCATCAAGGGTGAGCAGTTTCAGGATATCAAAGTTCTCCAGTTTGAATATATGCTTAGTGCTGGCCGTAGGCAGTTAAGCACTGTCCAAGAGGGAAGTACTAGTCACTCTCTCAATAGCATAGCTCAGGAACCCTACCGTTAAGGGACATTTTTGGACAAGACAAAGCCCTTTAACATTAGAAGTATAACCAATATGGCAGGGGCCTTCTCAGACATTTACGGCCACACTCACGGCACAAATAACTCCGTTTTCCCGAACTATGATCATTTTTCCCTACTTTATGGCTTTAACTATAAGGACAATCTATCTGTCAGCAAAATTCTAGAATATCATTCTCTATTGTCTAACACTCAATAATATAGTTATTTAAAATAAGAATGAAACACTTTTTATGCTGAAACTTACTTATAGTAAGGAATATTTGTCTTAACCTAAATTAAAATAACTATAAGTTGGCTAAAATTCTGATAATGACTCATGTATCTTTGTGTACTACATTACCAAATTACGAAGTCGGGAATATGGGTTTTTATGTTCGCAACCTAAAAACAACTATAAATTTGCATAGTTTTCACTCACCACAGATGAATAAGATAACACCTATGGTAATAGACTAAATGTGTTAATGATCGCACTATAGCAGCATCATTTAGAGTTACTGATAATTTAAATTACCCACAAAACCTATTTGATAGCTCCTCACCTAATCATTAATCTTGCAGTCTCTGAGTATAATTTAGATGGCATAAACAGTTCCTAATCTGTCATTACAAGGGTCCTAAATTAATTAATCTTGAATATATTAGCTACTTCAGCAGGGGTATTTAGCTTTCAAAAGATACCCAGTAGATATTGTATAACCTATAGGTAACTCATAAGTAATACCTTATGAATTTGAGGATTTATAAATACCCTAATCTTTGCTTCTACCGCTGTAGAAATAGTTAGTAACTAGTCCAAAGATAAATCAGCCACTAACTATCATAACAAAATATATCAAAACTAGTTTGATGTATTTTCACCTATTAATTCTTTATCATCTTTCTCATCTTTAACTTTAAAGTGTTTGCACGAAAAACTTTCACGTCTAATTTCATCATTTTCTTGATCTTGACTAAAAATTTCTAATTTTGCTTCAGGAACTGCTTCAAAGAATAAACGCTGTCCAGGGAAAACTGTACGCTCCCAGTATTGATTTTTAATATTACGAATCCTAGCGATCTGCATCTTACGAGAAGTATTCTCATAGAAACATAGCATTTTTTGACTCTGTTGTTTTGTTTGTCTATCTAGTGCTATAGTCATAATCTTTAAATTCCCTCTAAGTTTTTGCTACCGATTAGCAACCCGACTGAATCTTGATATCTTTGAGTGCCAATACTATTATTATAAGCATATAGGAATCTCTTAAGTATCTTTTGAATTACTTTTATTAAATAAAGTTAATTTAACTTAAGTTTTCCACTTTTGAATTAGTATTTCATCATTATAAATGCTCATAATTTAGCTATCCATATGAATAGAATTACTAATTTTACTAAACAATGTTGATAAAACAGTATTAGAGAACAAAAAACCTTCAGGATCAGTTAATCTCAAATATCCCTCTATTGGAAGTTTTTGGTTATCAGAGAAAGGGGTTGCTACACCATTTTGATTGATAAACTCTACCCACCCTAACTGTTGATAGGGATGTAAATAGATTAATAAATTTTCTAGAGTTTTTTGACCAAACTCCCGAGATAATTTTGACAAATGTACCCCTTCTGCCAAGCGGAATCTTAGCATCAGTGTTTCTAACAAAAAATCCTGACTCGATGCTTTAATACCCTGATTGTCTAAACTATAACCTTGAAAAGATAACACCCATTGATAATATTTTTTCCGCGTGCGCGGTCTGGTAAATCTTTGCCCTTCTAAATAGCTGGCTGCACCCATGCCAAAGCCATAATAAGGATGATTTTCCCAGTAAACTCGATTGTGGCTACACTGATAGCCCCGCTTGGCGTAATTAGATATCTCATAATGTTCATATCCTGAATTTGATATCAATTGCTGTGCCATTCGATACATTTGAGCTGCTATTTCATCTGTAGGTAAAGGAGTATGACCTGGTTTATAATAACGTCCAAAAGCTGTAACTGGCTCTACTACAAGGTCATAGCTGGATATATGAGTTGGGCAAAGAGCTATTCCAATGTCTAAAGAAGTTTGCCATTGTTCTAAAGTTTGGTGTGGCAGTCCTGAAATCAAATCAATACTGAAGTTAATAATTCCTGCCTGATGCAATATGTTTACTGCTTTGTAAATATCTGAGACATTGTGGGAACGTCCACAAATCTTTAATAAATCATCTTGAAATCCTTGCACTCCCAGACTGACTCGATTTACTCCTAGGGATTGATATCCTTGCACTTGTTCTAAGTCAAAAGTTCCGGGGTCCATTTCTATAGAGATTTCAGCATTGGCCACAATTCCAAATTTTTTTTCTAGGGAATCTAAAATCAAACTTAATTGATTCACTGACAATAGGGAAGGAGTGCCACCCCCAAAGAAAATTGTTTTTAAGGGTTGACAAAAAGACTTTGTAATGTTAACCTCCTTGCAGACTATCTCGACATATTCTTGAATTGGAGAAAAATTATCACCTTTTTTACCATCACCTACTACAGAGATTGGAAAATCACAGTAATAGCATCGCCGTCGGCAAAAAGGGATATGGACATAAGCCGAACTAGGAATGCAATAATTTCCAACTGGCCTTTTCACTGTTGATTCACTATATTAAGAGTTACAAATTATTTTATTGATAAGAATATTTTAAATAATTATGAATTTAATGACGAGTTGTATTTGGGTAAATCTCAAAAATAATATTTTTTAGGGAGGACAAATATTATTTAAATAACAAAGTAAAAAAAAGCACTTATTTCATGTCCATCAGCATAGCTTGGGAATAAAATCAAGTCACAACTGGAAGAAAAACTTCTGGTTCCTGCATTCTATACTTTGCCTCCCCTCCACCAAAGTGGAAATATTCGGGTGGGCATTATAGGACGGAATTTTTAAAAAAGACCGTTTATAAATAAAACCTTAAGCTTTTGTCGGGGGATTAGACAGACAGAGGACTGTAATTCTTTGTAATGCTATATACGATCTAAAACACCAAATAGTGATATTTCTTTCTTAAGATTTACTTTATAAATTCTTTATAAATTCTTTATAAAAATACTTTAATAGTAATAAAAAAAATTACTACACAAATAGATTTTAGGCAGTAAATTCTAGATAGAAATTCATGTTCTCAATCTAGCTAAATCCAGTTTGAGTAGTTTGTGTGTTTGGCTATGGCCGACATAAAATGCTGCAGAACATCAAAAGCGCCAGAGTAACATACCGAGAATTAACATTATAGATGATGCCTTATATTTTATTAATGCATCGTATTAGACTGGCTAATTCACGTGGTTTATTTCTAATATTATTTAATCGATTGAGTACAAATGTTTCACCATAATTCTGAATCAAATCAGTAACACTCTAGAAATTTTAATGACAAATCAAGTAATAATAATCACATTTTTTGCTTGTAAGATAGATTTTGTACTTCAGGAGCAACTTTAAAGAGAAGACAGAATTATTAATTGTTGGCAAATTCTAATGAGGTTAAAACCCAATAAAAAGAGAACCTTAAAGAATGGTAAATCAACTGTTATAGATATAATAGAGGTAACGTTGAGCAGGCCAAAAATTATCAAAAAATTATGGTTCTCAATCATTATTTTATTGTTTAGTACCTCTTAGAGAAATATCTCTTATAAAACAAAAAAACAAACTAAAAAAAATGCTTGACGCAATCATTATCATTTCATTTATATTTGCTGGAGCGACAATAGGTTTCTATAGTATAGAAATACTCCCACCTAATGTACTACTAGAAGTTACTAACATAGAAGGTTTACGTTCAGTATTATCCGCCTTCACCTCTTTGATTGGATTTGTAGTAGGATTGGTCTTTCAAACCACATATAGACGAGTGGAAACAAAATTCAGACAAATGCCTGTAGACTTATTATTAACGCGGGCCATCGGATTAGTGATCGGACTATTAGTAGCCAACTTAATGCTGGCGCCACTATTTTTACTGCCTATTCCCGATGAGTTTAGTTTCATTAAACCTCTTGTGGCAGTTTTAGGTAGTGTGATGTTAGGTTTTACTGGAATTAATGTTGCTGATACTCATGGTCGTGGTTTTTTACGGTTGATTAATCCTAACAGTCTGGATGCAGTATTAATAGCAGAAGGTACTCTTAAACCTTCTGCTACTAAAATTTTGGATACTAGCTGTATTATTGATGGCAGAATAGAAAATTTGTTGGAGACAGGTTTTCTGGAGGGCCAGATTATGGTGCCACACTTTGTTTTACAGGAATTACAGCTTATTGCTGATGCTTCTAATGATCAAAAAAGAGTCAGAGGCAGACGAGGGTTAGATATCTTGAATAGACTTAAAGAGGTTTATCCTTCTCAGATTCAAATCCATTTTGCAGACTATGAAGAAATTTCTACTGTGGATGCGAAGTTAATTCGTTTTGCTCTAGAAATTAATGGTACTTTGCTGACGAATGACTACAATTTATCTAAGGTTGCTAGTTTACAAAAGGTTCCTGTTCTCAATATCAATGACCTGACTCAAGCGGTACGCCCAAGTTATTTGCCTGGAGATACTATTGAAATCAAAATTCGTAAGGAGGGAAAGGAACCTTCCCAAGGTATTGGCTATTTAGATGACGGTACGATGGTTGTTGTGGAGTCTGGTAGTGGATATGTTGGTGATGAGGTGCGGGTTATTGTTACCAGTTCTTTACAAACTTCTGCGGGTAGAATGATTTTTGCTCGTACTCAAGAGTCGGCGATCGCCTAATCAACTTAAAAGTCAAAACTTCAAAGTTCAAAGTTAAAGCTCAAAAATTTTATTAAAGAGATCACCCTATTAGTTAGGGTGAGGGTAAAATCTAATTTGGTTAGGACTTATATATAACCCCACAGAAAAGTTGTCCGCAGGGACGAAGGGGTGAGATTAATTCTTTCCACTCCGTTTTAGTCGTTCGTTGCGGACATGCAATAACTGGTAGTACTACATAGTAATGGTACATAGTCAAAAAAGGAAGACCCGGGACGGGAGCAAAATCCTCCCACTGTTCTGATGAACATTCATTGGCGGATAATGCATGACCATTACAATGCACTATCACCTAATGATACCATTTATCAAAAACTTTTCAACCCACCCCTAACCCCTGGGGAAGTAAATACCCACCCCTAACGACTCCCTAAAGGGGAAGTAAATACCCACTCCTAACGACTCCCTAGAGAGGAAGTAAAGACCCACTCCTAACGACTCCCTGGAGGGGAAGTAAATACCCACTCCTAACGACTCCCTGGAGGGGAAGTAAATATAACCCACATTCCGCACTTCTTAACATTAAATTGATAAGTTTTATTAATCTATAGCCCCGAATGCTATCCCTGAAAGCCTTATAGCTATAGACATTAATTTTCAATATTATAAAAAATCGTAACTAATTTTCTGATAAAAAATTAGTTATTGATATCGCAATCCTAAATAGGTCGCAACAGATGTAATAATAATAACATATCCACTTCCCTAGACAAAAAATGAATATTTTAGATGAACTAGACGATTTTATAAATCAAACATACATGGTGAGGTAAGTATCGTACAGGTGGACTAAATCTTTTACTAGAACCAAAGAAAAATCTAGGAGAGAGGCCAAGTTCAATTCCACCAAATGTCATCGAAAAATTAGAAGCACAATTGCAAAACCCAGAAGGTTTCCAAAGCTATGGTAAAATTCAGTAGTGGTTAACAACTTGTTTTGACATCAATCTATCTTATCGAACAGTTCATCAACTAGTCAGATATAAATTAAAAAGTCAATTAAAAGTTCTACGTTCAAATCACATAAAACAAAATCAAGAAGCTCAAGAAAACTAAAAAAAAACTCTCATCTTAACTAGAGGATAAGATTGCTGTTAATTAATAAATATTCGGAAAATTAACTGCCAATTCGCTATTGGCGTCAAGACTTTACTAGAATTGGATTAAAAACTATAACAGGTACAGTAATTACTGCTTATGGCGTTAAAACTATTGGTTTATCTCAATGGCTATTTAAATATCTATGGCTAATTGGTGTAGTAGAAGCCAAAACAAGAGATTCCTTTTTTTATAAATTTAGTCATCTAGATACCCCAAGATTCGAAAAATTTTTAGAGCTTTTTTCTCAAACATATCCAGCAAGAGATTCTAATCATTCAACTAGATAACAGGGGAGGGCATCTAGGGAATAATTTAGGAGGTGATAACATTATTTTGCTATTCCAAACTCCTTATTGTCCCAAAATTAAACCAATTTCATAAATTTAAGTCATACTACTTATTTTAATTAATCTATAATCTTGAGATATGATGTGTTGCCGTACTTAAGAAAATTGGTATTAATCCCATTGAAAGACTGTGGAAAGAGGTGAAAAAATTATTGAAAAATAGAGTTTTCGATTCCTTGGATTTATTACGCAGAATTCTGAGAAATATATTAACTGGATTTAGTCAAAAAGATATTGCTTTTTGTACAGAATATGATTTTATTCTTGAAGTATTATCTGTAGTCTCACTTTAAGAAATTAGTATAATTACTTAATGAAATGCTCAGTTTCTATGAGTTTAAGCATCTTCTGATAAATGTGAATGGTATAGCAGTCTCTGAGTAATAGCTGATAGGTTTTATCCAAGTCCCAAGTTATGTTCTAATTGTATACATCAACAGAAAATACTATTGCACTTGAGAATTTATAAATGTTATAAGTTTGATTTGGCTAAGGAGAGACATTTTAATACTACTGTCAAGGTATCATAACTATATGTATTCAGTTAGGTAGAGTTATTACTGGTGTCTAGCTTATCGATAAAACAAGCTGAGATGACTATTATCAGTGATTCTCAATGAAGCACGAAGCTAGCTCTAAAACTCATACAATCACACGGGGGTAAGTTTGGGCACGGAATCTGAAAATGAATAATCAACAGCTAATTATTTTTACTCGTTATCCGGAACCTGGAACAACAAAAACACGGTTAATTCCTGTTTTGGGAGCTAAAGGTGCGGCAAATCTGCAGTTTCAGATGACTGAGACAACTATCACAAAAGCTAAGAAGTTATCTAATATGATGTCATTGTTAGTTGAAGTTAGATTTGCTGGTGGCAATTTACAGTTAATGAAAAACTGGTTAGGAGTGGAGCCTGATTTAAAATATCAAGAACAGGGTACAGGTGATTTAGGTGAACGTATGACAAGAGCTTTTGAATCTGCTTTTAATCATGGGATGAAGTCTGTTATAATTATTGGTACCGACTGCCCTGGTTTAACCGCTGATATTATGTTGGAAGCTTTTGCTAAATTAACTGAATCTGATGTGATCATTGGTCCGGCAACAGATGGGGGTTATTATTTAATTGCTATCAAAAAAAATATTCCTGAGTTGTTTCAAGGAATATATTGGGGAACTTCTGAGGTATTGTCAAAAACTGTCGCGATCGCTCAAAATCTTAATTTAGCTATTGACTATTTACCTGAACTTTCTGATATTGACCGTCCAGAAGACCTGGAAAAATTACAATTTTAAATTATAGCAACGTGCGCTGGTATGTTTACATATTACAGGACTTACGCAAAGACACTATATATAGCCCATGACAATTTCGACGAACTTCACGCTTTGTCACGTGCGTTAGCGGAGCTTTGCGTTAGCAATCGCCTAACTATTTTTATTCAAAAAACCAATAGTAGTTTAAGTCAAATAACCTTCATTCTAATTGAAGGATATTGTAATTGGTCAGTTAGATATTTTGATAATAATCCGTGCTTAACTTGATAAATATTTTTGCCTATATAATAAGCAAATATTTTTAAGAACTTCCACACGCTCCATTGCACAAGCAATATGATTTTTTAATTATTCGCAGACGACACTGACACGCCTCCTAAACCTGTTAATTGCTTAAATATATGAGTTAAAATTTTATAATGTATAGGTAAAACACTCTTTTCCCAAGCTAAACTAATCATTAATATATTAGTATTTTGCCACTAATTTCTATCTAAAATTAATACTAATTATGAGCTAAAACTAAATAAATTTTCTATTATTTTTTTTACTAAAGGGAACCAAAATAAAGGGAAACTCAACTCTTTTACAGTTAAAATTTTTTGTATATATTTTCGTTTACTTTCTGATTTTATTGGTAGGTAAAAATAACTACTTAATTTTGATATATGTACAGTTTTATGTACTGATATTAAGTATAATAATATTTGTAATGTTACTACTTGAGATGAACTTAATATGATGCTTAATATGGTCTTGATAAAAGCCTAATATTTTCACTTTTATTGATTTTTATTTGTAATTACTAACCCTTTTTTATCATATTTTTAACTATTTCCAAAACTTTTTAAATGAATAAATAATCAACTCGAAGTGGGAGGTGTAGTGCGAGCGCTCTGCCCTCGCACTACACCCCATGCATTCTCAATAAAGGTTTTCTTTTAGTTGAAGCATTCTTCAGATTATTTGGCAAATTCCTCCTATATATAGCAGTCCGCCCATAGGTCGCGACAAATCAAAAAGTAAATAAAACTTTTAAAGCTCTTGCCTATTCTCTGTTCCCTGTGCCCTGTTCCCTAAAAAACAGTAGGATTTTTGCCATGAACACTCATAGGACTGCTATATAGCTTTTGACTAGCTTGTCACCCCGTGAGGTCCTGATGACACAACTTTTAACTTTTAACTTTTAACTTTTAACTGTTGACTTTTGACTTCTACGATCGCTTTAATATATATTTTCTCAAAAGCCAAGTTAACAAACTAACAAATAAAACTAATATAAGATGATATACTAGTGTACTTTGACAAAGGAAAAATTGATCACCGAACATAGACTTACACTCTGCCGTTGCCTTGTCTCCTGTTAAACTAGCAACAGCTACTCCTGTACCTACTACAGCAATTAATTCTTTAAAGTCATGATCGCTCTTAACCTTTTCTATTTCTGTTTGGCTACGGATAGCGTTAATATTATCTTCTAATAATCTTAATCCTAGTTCCAAACTTTCTAAATCTTTTTTAATTTGCAAAAGATATTTTTCTTTAACTAATTGGCTAAAATCCTCCAAAAAATTAATCTTAGTTGGATGCTCAACTACTTTTTTTGTAGCCTTGTTAGTAAGAGTTTGTAATCTTTTATCATAATTATTTAAGTTAATTTGTATTGTGACTTGTTGAAATTTGAGATTATTGAGATTCTCCGTGTATTGATTGATAATAACTTGCACTTGACTGAGGATGTTGCCTATTTTTTGCAACCTATTAACCTTAACATTCTCTTCAGTAATCTTTTCTTCTATAGATTCAGTTATTGTCTGAATTTGACTAAACATTTCCTTGACTCTATTTTTTAAAATACGACTTTGACCATAAGCCCAAATAATTTTGTGGTGGTAATATAATAAGCGCATCCAGTCTGTATATAACTCCCCTAACTTATGGAAAGTTTCTTTGTCTGGATATATAGCAATAATAATATGTTGACTTTGGACAAAAGTAGATTTTTTTTTGTCTCTTAGTTTGACTACCTCTTCTTTGAAGCTACTATCAGAATACTCAAAAATTCTAGCCCCTATAAATGCACCTTCGTTGTCAAATTCGATTTCTTCTTTATTAGGAAAAACTGCTTTGTAACAGTCTTTGGCAATTTGTTCTATGTCTTTTGAACTTGTTTCTGAGGAATTAGATAGGTAGGTAGATAGCATCCAGGTACAACCTAATGTAGCTGTATTTTCTCCTAATTTTTGTTGAATTTTTTCCCTTAATTCGGCAAAAAATTCTGGTTTTTTTTCGTCCGATGCAGTAAATTCAGCAACTTCTAATAATAATCCATAACTATCTCCTAATCGTACTGGATAATAATAACCATTTTCTTTAGGATTATCAGGTTCTAAGGGAACATAATTAGATTCAAGAAGGGGAATATATTCTACTTCTAGGTTGTGCTTTTGGTTCTGATCTTTTCCGTCTCGTTTTAATTTTTCCTGAACAGTTTCATCGAATTTTTGATAAAAATATTGGCGTTTTTCCTCTATATCTTTTTGATCATCACCGAGACTGTTTCTTAAGTCATAGAGAAATAAGTCAATGGTAGGATTAATAATATTGGTCATTTCAGTTATTAGTTATTAGTACTTCGGACTTAAGCTAGAGGCTTGAAAACTAGAACTTTATTTTTCAAATATCTTGTTTTATTTTCAGAATATGTTGATAAAACATAGCTCCTACAAGCAAAGAAAAGAAGTTTCTATATCCAATGTTCATAGGGAATGGAGTGGAAAGCTTATACCAAATCCGATCCATGAAAAGCTAGTCTATCCAGATTATTCTAACACTCCTGGCTCGTGCCTCCTAACTTCTACCTCCTCCTCCTACCTCCTACCTCCTGGGTTCTATGGTAATTATGGTTTATTTATTCCTTGAACAATTTTGACGAATATAGTTTTTTTTAAATAAGAATGATACACTATTTGGCCCAAGAACTACGAATAATTTCCAAATCGAGATGTATTGATAGGTGAATACATTCTAGCTCTTTTTAATGCACTAAAATCATGTTCTATGTCATTTAAATCAGGAGAGTATTTTGGCAAAAATAGTAATTGGTAACCCCCTGCTTCTACTAATTCTCTAATAACGTTAAACTATCTAATAACTGCTCAAACTTGCTAATTTTTTAACTATTTCTGATAGCTCTGGTGATAAGAAAACCTGGATAGACATATTGGTAATTTCTTTTTTATTTGTTATATCTAAAGCATCAGGTCTAATAATGGGAAGTTTATCTAGTGCAACTGTGTTTGGGATAACTGCTGCTAATTCATTTTGACTGGGAATTAAATTTTCAGGAATATTTTCAATTTTTTAAAATTTGGATTTAAAGTCTTGAAAGATTGTATTTAATCTTACATTCTGCACTTCATATTGTATGACAAAAGGGAAAAGGAAATATCTAATTCCTTTTCCCTTTTGATCACGTTTCTGGATTTGTAATTTCTCCCATAAACAAAATGGTTCCAGAATCATTATCTCTAATTACAAAAAAGAAGGGGCGATTAATTAACATATCGACAGTTTGTACTATTGTTAATGAAAGAAGTTGGAATTTTAAACTGGTAGTTGCTGCTGCTTCTGTTCCTGTTTCATTCACTTCAACAAATGTTTTCTGTTTAACTTTACTGATATATAAATTTGGTGGAATGGGGCCCATACCAGAAAAATCTGCTGCACTTTCATCAAAAGCTATTTTCATTCCCAAAGATTTCAATGCATCATTGAGGGTAACTTCATATTCAGTTTTAAATTTTGGCAACCCCAAATTAACTTTATAATCTTCAAACTGTTCCATCCAATTTTTCCAGTTTTCTTCATTCAAAACTTGATAAAATCCCTCTAAACCTACTTGTTCCCTGGGGAGAAATATATACATACTAACCAGACCTTTTTTATAGGGCAAACTCACTGCCTGAAAATCTTCATTTTCGTAATATAAGTGTTCTGATGATTGGAACATAATTGGATGTTGTTTTTGAGTTCCATTGGCTAAATAAAAGGGCATCTCTTTAGTAGAATCTTCGTCAAATTGTTCTTCCCAATTACCCTTGAAATAAATAGCATTTAATAACACCATTACATCATTATAGTTAAGTTCTTGAATAATTTTTTCAATTTTGCCTTCAGTCTTATCTTTTACCCAATTATTGATAATTTTCAGACTCTCAGGATGGCTAAAATCAATTTTTCTTACTTGGCTCTGGTAAAAATCTTGATTTACTTGCAGAAAACTTGGAGAAAAGGATATTCCCTTTCCAGTCCAGATAGAGTTAGCAATATTTAACTTAATCTCTGGATTTAAACTATTTAATAATATCCCTAGCTCCTTATTTGCTTGGTTAATTTCCTCTAAACTCATGCCCTGAAAGTTTAAAGTTTTAGCCATAGCTTCTTGAGTTTCTCCACCAGCACCATTGTAAGTCATTGATAAGGCGATCGCTATACTTATTGGCGAGACAAAAACATTTTTATTTGATTGGGATTTCTGAATTTCTGAAAATAGCTTAAAACCAAATTTATTATTGGCATCAACTAATCTTATCATGGTATTTTATCTCCTTTTTGGGCTAATTTATACTGTACTTGACTTGTATCTTTATCGGTATCAAGTTTCCGATTTCTGAAAATTACTGTACTGCCAGGTAAATTATATACTCCAAGAATTACAATTAAAATAATTGTTCCTAGAAACATTTTGCTGGAAATACCAGAAAATTTCTTGACAAGGTTCTTTAAACATTTTTTGACTTCATATGACTCATTTCAGTTATCAGTTTTCAGTAGGTCCTATTGAAGTTTATTCTTTTCATTTTCTGAAAATGGGAGAATTGAGACCTAACTAATTTCAGAAAAATCTACTTTGCCTTTAAAAGCCGTTTCCATTCCTCATTATTTCAGTTGCTGATTGAGAGTAATTTTATATCCAGTTTTAAATTTTGGCAAATCTAAATTAACTTCATATCCCTACCTTTGTTTTCTATTTCCTTTTCCCTTTTGATCACGTTTCTGGATTTGTAATTTCTCCCATAAACAAAATGGTTCCAGAATCATTATCTCTAATTAGAAAAAAGAAGGGGCGATTAATTAACATATCGACAGTTTGTTCTATAGTTGATGACATAAGTTTTATCCTTGAACCGGTAACTGCTGCTGCTTCTGTTCCTGTTTCATTCACTTCAACAAATGTTTTATGTTTAACTTCACTGATATATAAATTTGGTGGAATGGGGCCCATACCAGAAAAATCTGCTGCACTTTTATCAAAAGCTATTTTCATTCCCAAAGATTTCAATGCATCATTGAGGGTAACTTCATATTCAGTTTTAAATTTTGGCAAACCTAAATTAATTTTGTTATGCCTAAACTTTAGCATCCAATTTTTCCAGTTTTCTTCATTCAAAACTTGATAAAATCCCTCTAAACCTACTTGTTCCATGGGAAGAAATATATACATACTAATCAGACCTTTTGTGTAGCGCAAACTCACTGCCTGAAAATATTCATTTTGATAATATAAATGTCTTGATGATTGGAACATAATTGGATGTTGTTTTTGAGTTCCATTGGCTAAATAAAAACGCATCTCTCGAGTAAAATATTCTGAAAATTGTTCTTCCCAATTACCCTTGAAATAAATAGCATTTAATAACACCATTACATCATTATAGTTAAGTTCTTGAATAATTTTTTCAATTTTGCCTTCAGTCTTATCTTTTACCCAATTATTGATAATTTTCAGACTCTCAGGATGGCTAAAATCAATTTTTCTTACTTGGCTCTGGTAAAAATCTTGATTTACTTGCAGAAAACTTGGAGAAAAGGATATTCCCTTTCCAGTCCAGATAGAGTTAGCAATATTTAACTTAATCTCTGGATTTAAACTATTTAATAATATCCCTAGCTCCTTATTTGCTTGGTTAATTTCCTCTAAACTCATGCCCTGAAAGTTTAAAGTTTTAGCCATAGCTTCTTGAGTTTCTCCACCAGCACCATTGTAAGTCATTGATAAGGCGATCGCTATACTTATTGGCGAGACAAAAACATTTTTATTTGATTGGGATTTCTGAATTTCTGAAAATAGCTTAAAACCAAATTTATTATTGGCATCAACTAATCTTATCATGGTATTTTATCTCCTTTTTGGGCTAATTTATACTGTACTTGACTTGTATCTTTATCGGTATCAAGTTTCCGATTTCTGAAAATTACTGTACTGCCAGGTAAATTATATACTCCAAGAATTACAATTAAAATAATTGTTCCTAGAAACATTTTGCTGGAAATACCAGAAAATTTATTGACAAGTTCTTTGAACATTTTTTTGACTCATTAGAGTCATTTCGGTTATCAGTGCCCGAACATTTAGAGTTTTAGCCATCGCTGCTTGAGTTTTGCCCTTAGCGCCATTGTAAGTCATTGAGCGATCGCTATGGTAGTCGGTGGCATCAAGATATTTTCATTTGAGCCTGATTTTTGAATTTCTGAAAATAGTTTAAAAGCAAATTGATTATTCACAGAAACTAATTTCATACTCATGTCCATATATCCCGTTTGAGCTAATTTATTCTGCATCTAAACGGTATGATTATCGGTATAATTTTTTGGTCCTTTAACTTGATTACATCTCCTGGTAAATGATAGACCCCAAGAATTACAATTAAAGCAATTCCCCCTCAAGACATTGTGACAGAAATAGCATAACATTTATTTATAAGTTCTCCTAAAATTTTATTACCTTAGTGGAGTCAATAAATAACAATGACAATCGATTTAATTTTCAACGGTGCTAATTTATTTGTATTACCATTCTGGGCATTAATTATATTTTTACCTAACTGGAAGGTGACTCGTAAAATAATGGAATCTTTTATTCCTTTTATATTATTAGTAGCCGTTTATCTTTATCTACTTATTAGTAGTCTTACCCCTGAATCTATAGCAGCTTTATCTAGTTCTACTCTATCAGATATTGCCAAATTCTTTGGAGAAGAATCAGGCGCAGCAACAGGATGGGTTCATTTTTTAGTTATGGATTTATTTGTTGGTCGTTGGATTTATTGGGAAGGACAACGTACTGGTGTTTGGACTTCCCACTCAATAATTCTTTGTTTGTTTGCCGGACCTTTAGGCCTATTATCTCATATTTTAACCTCTTGGATAAGTCAAAATTTCTTAAGTAATCCTAAGGAAAATACAACTTCAAAATCTACTGTAGAAGGGGTATAAAATTAAGAGAGTTCATCTAAAAAAAAACTCAAATTTATATAGCAATCCTATTTTATTTGTGTTGAAAATATTACCGCTTTTTGATAATAGATAATAGTTGCGGAGTTGATTTCTCTTTTTTGAATTGTTACAAACTATTTAGGATTGCTATACTAATATTATCAGAGTTAAATAATTATGGATAAGGCAGTAATAAATAAAATTTATTAATCAGGAAAAAAGCAATAAAAAAAAATTACCAATCACGATTATATACTAAATTTAAAACATCCCTAATTACAAGAGGTACTAATAACTAATAACTAATAACTAATAACTAATAAATAGAGGTAAAATTATGGTAGTTAAATATGATATTGTGATTATTGGTGGTGGTTCTGCTGGGTTAGTAGTAGCTTCTGCTGCTGCTCAATTAAAAGCTAAAGTAGCATTAGTAGAACGGCATAAATTAGGTGGTGATTGTTTATGGTTTGGTTGTGTTCCTAGTAAGTCTTTAATTCATGCTTCTCGTGTTGCTTATCAAGTAAAAAATGCTGCTAGATTTGGCATTTATACCGAACCTCCAGAAATTGAATTTGCTAAAGTAACTGGTCATGTTCAACAAGTAATAGCTAATATTCAACCCCATGATTCACCAGAAAGATTTCGTGGTTTGGGTGTTGAAGTTATTTTTGGGGAAGGCAAATTTATAGATAAGAAAACCTTTGAAGTTGATGGTCAACAATTAACAGCAAGAGCTTTTGTTATTGCCACGGGTTCTCGACCTGCTATTCCATCTGTTGAGGGATTACATTCTGCTGACTTCCTAACAAATGAAAAGGTATTTGATCTAAAAGAACGACCAAATTCTTTGGTAATAATTGGCGCTGGCCCAATAGGTTGTGAGTTAGGTCAAGCTTTTTCTCGTCTTGGTAGTAATGTGACTATTATCTCTAGTAAAAGTCATATTTTACCGAAGGAAGAACCGGAAGCTGCTCTAGTTGTACAGAAACAATTTGAATCGGAAGGGATTAATATTTTAAAGGAAGTTAGAGCAGAAAAAGTGGAAGTTGTGGATGGGAAAAAGCAAGTAACTGCTGGTGGAAAAAATATTATAGTTGATGAAATTTTAGTCGCTGGTGGTAGGTTGCCCAATGTAGAATCTTTGAATTTAGAAGTTGCTGGTGTAGAAGTAGGAAAGCCAGGAATTATTGTTAATGAGAAGTTGCAAACTACTAATTCTAAAATTTATGCTTGTGGAGATGTAATTGGTGGTTATCAGTTTACTCATGTGGCTGGTTATGAAGCGGTTGTTGCTTTAACAAATGCGTTATTTTTTCCTATTAGTAAAGTTAATTATCGGGTTATTCCTTGGGCAACTTTTACTGACCCAGAGTTGGCAAGGGTAGGGTTAACAGAAAAGCAGGCAAAAGAACGTTATGGAGATGATGTTTGTGTATTGAAGCAACCTTTTTCTGGTGTAGACCGCGCCCAAGCTGAGGCAGCTACAACTGGATTTTGTAAGATTATTACTAAAGGTAATGGGGAAATTTTAGGAGCACATTTAGTTGGTATTTCTGCTGGTGAGTTAATCCATGAAATTGTTTTGGCAATGTCGCATAAGTTGCCTGTTTCTGCTTTGACTGGGATTCATGTTTATCCGACTTTATCTGAGGTGAATAGTAAGGCAGGTTTATTGTTGAAAAAGCAGAAATATGCCAATAATTTATCCCAGCAAAATTTATTAGAGCAGTTCTTTAATTGGAGGCGTTATTTTTAAGATTTATAATTTTTATGGTGGGAAATAATATTTTTTTATCTTGATATTCTATCCTAGAAAATTTGCCTAATTATTCTCTTGTTAAGATTTTTTTTTACTAATAACCCACATTCCGCACTTCAAGTATACTACAAGGGTATTTTTAACCAATAAGGTGGATTACAGCCTCTGTTATTGCTAATAACTATCAATAAATTCTGTAATATGTATTTTAACTTACAAACTTCAGAATTATTTTCAGACAAAGCTTTCAATAGCATATCTGATATACTACATTTTGACGTGCGGAATGTAAGTAATAAAATATAGCGCTACTAGCACTGTACTTGAGTGAAATTCTGAAGTATCATCAATTTCTATGGCAAATATATAACTTCTCTCTTTTCTCAAATTTTATGAAAAGAAAGATGTTTATAAAGCCTAAGCTTAAAGGGTGAGGTATAATTATAGTCAAACACAAAAATAAGTTAGTTGAACAATGCTCAAAATAGCTATTGATGGTTTAGATGCTGTCCAAGCTACTAAAGAAATTCTAGCCATTGAAGGTATAGAAGGTAGTTATAAAATAGATGGAGATTGCCATGAAAAAGGTGTTACTTTAGCAACGATTCTGACAATAGTTGGAATTGGTTCAGGAACTTCTATCATTATTAATAATACTCTAACCATTGCAGAGAAGATTTTACAGTGTTACAAAAAACATGAGAAAAAACTAGAGAAGGTCGAAATTGTGTCTGGAGAAAAGCGAGTTGTACTTCGAGGTACAACTGTAGAACAAATTAAAGATATTTTGGAAAATTTCCTGAGAAAATAATTATGCAAATTCTTCACTTAGATTTGAAATTAATAGGGGATAGTTATGCTCAATTCCGATACTTTTGGAATAATCCCAATGATTACCAATCTTATCAATTATCTTTGACAGAAATTTCTGCTCTCATCAACAAATTAGATGAAAATTATTATACAAGACTACCAGAAGACTACGCCAAAACTGGTCAAACACTTTATAACTGGTTGGATGGAAATAATCGTATTTTTCGACAAGAACTTGATAAATATCAACGGGAAGGAATTGTTTTAGCTATTTCTACTTCAGAAAGATTAGCTCATTTACCTTGGGAGTTGCTCCATGATGGTCAAAAATTTTTAGTTCAGCGTAAACCTGCTACTATTCCTGTTCGTTGGGTGACCGATAGTCAACAACTTTCTTTTCAAAATCAACCTAATAACCGAGCATTAAATGTGGTGTTTATGGCAAGTTCCCCCCGAGACCATTTTCCTGAACTTGATTTTGAAGTGGAGGAGGGAAGTATTTTGGAAGCAACCAAAAGATCGCCTTTGTTTTTAGAAGTAGAAGAAAGTGGTTGCTTGACTGAGTTAGGTTATCTGGTGGAAAGTCAGGAAGAGAATTTTTTCGATGTTGTTCATCTCACAGGTCATGCAACTTTTGAGGATGGTAAACCTTGCTTTATTACTGAGACAGAATATGGGGAAGCAGAATATAGTAGTGCGGAAGATATTGCTACAGAATTACAATTTCAGCACCCGAAACTAATTTTTTTATCGGGTTGTCGGAGTGGATATTCACATGACGAAAATGTTCCATCAATGGCAGAATCTTTATTAAGTAAAGGTGCAACAGCAGTTTTAGGATGGGGCGATCGGGTTTTAGATACAGAAGCAACAAAAGCAGCAGCAAAGCTATATCAGGGGTTGTCCTCTGGTAAAGGAGTAACGGAAGCATTAGGAGAAACTTACCAGGAATTAATTGAGGTTGAAGCTAGAGATTGGCATAAATTACGACTTTATGTAGCGGGTAGTTTACCGGGAGCGTTGGTAACCCCTTTGAGAAAACGAGGTCGGAAACCAGCACCCCGTTACCAGAAAACCATTGAATTTAGAGACCCAGAAGGTAAACTTAGGGTGGCCACTCGTGAAAATTTTGTTGGTCGTCGTCGTCAGTTACAAAATTGTCTCCGTACTTTTAAGTTAGATTCTGATAAGTTGGGAGTGTTAATTCATGGTATGGGAGGTTTGGGAAAAAGTACCATTGCTTCTCGACTTTGGGAGCGTTTATCGGAATATGAAAAGGTTTTATGGTGGCGACCAATTGATAATTCTAATTTAGTGGAAAAATTGGCAGATAAATTGAAAGATGCTGACCTGCGTTTTGCCTTAAAAGATAATCAAAATGAACTTAAATATAGGTTGCGAGATTTATTTGAAAATTTCATTGAAGCTGGAGCCAAACCTTTTCTTTTCCTGTTTGATGACTTTGAATGGAATCTTGAACCTCGTGAAGGTGGATATGTTTTGAACCCTGAAGCAGCAGAAGTTTTAAATGCTTTAATTTGGGCAATTCAGGAAGTAGGTGCGAGGGAAAAAATTATTATTACTTCTCGTTATGAGTTTCAATTTGAATTATTAAGTGAGTTTTGGGTACAAGGTTTAGAAGCATTTCGCAAAGCTGATTTAGAGAAAAAATTGAAACGTCTGGAGAATTTTAATTCGGGAAAAATTGATAAACAATTAATTGAAAGAGCGTTAAAACTAGCCGAAGGAAATCCTCGTTTATTGGAATGGTTGGATAAAGATGTACTTGCTTGTGGGGATATTGACGGGAAGTTAAGTAAACTTGAATCTAGTTCTGAAGATTGGCAGGGGAAAATTATTTGGTCTGAACTTTATGCACAAATTGATGAAAAAATTATTCAGGTATTGAGTCATTGTTTGGTATTTAAAATTTCTGTACCGATGTTAACTTTAGAGGCGGTTTGTGAGTCTATTTATGGCTATCAAAAACAACTTAAAAGAGGGATTAATTTAGGTTTGATAGAAGTTGGTTCAGAAGTAGAAGAATCTGAGCGTGTTTATCAGGTTTCACGAATGTTGCCTCGTATTATTTCGAGTATTAAATTACCTGAAGTTCCTGAAGTTTATTCTTTCTATGAAAAAGGTTCAGAAAAATTGTTTGAGTTGTGGGGTACAATACGCAATAAAAACAGGGAAAGATGGCGTGAGATTTTCCGGTTAAAGTTTGCCAATAAAGAAAATCCTGAGCGATTTCGACAGGGGTTGTCTCAAATGTTATCCTCCGACTATTATAATAATAATAATAGTACATATTATTATAGTGTAGCTGATTATGCTTATAAGGATGAACTTAGGCAAATCGAAACTGAACTAAAAGAACTGCTACAGGATAATAAAATTTTTAATAATTTGGAAGAATATTTGCGTCAAAGTGAATGGAGAAAAGCTGATGAGGAGACAGTAGTAATTTTTTATCAAGTAATAGCATTTACAGATATTAATAGTAAAACATCTTTTATTTATGATGATAAGGAGATTCCGCGGTTAATACTTGAGTACATAGACCAACTTTGGATAAAATATAGCGATGGTAAGTTTGGTTTTTCCGTCCAAAAGAAAATTTATCAGAGTTTGGGTGGAAAAGGAAAGTATGACAGGGAAGTATACGAAGCATTTGGTAATGAAGTCGGATGGCGTTCAGGAGAAAAACAGTTGTATTACTCTGACCTAACTTTTAGCTTAGATACGCATTATACGGGGCATCTCCCATTTCAGGCATGGCAGTATTGGGAAGCGACATTAAGACCGCGGATAGTAAATCTAGCAGGACTTACGTAAAGGCACTACTTGTAGTGTAAATATCTGAATTTATTGTCAAAAATGCACTATATATAGCGGCACTGCGTAAGTCCTGTCTAGGGTAAGCCCTAAATGTTGAATGATTTATTTAATTGATAACTGAAATTACCATGACTAAAACATTATTAAAACCAGAAAATACAACCCTATTAATGGGGATTAGATGGGAAACCTATCAAGCATTATTGTTAGATCTAGCAGAAAATCCTAGTAAAAAATTAACCTACGACCAGGGCACATTAGAAATTATGACTCCCTTACCAGAGCATGAAATTAATAAAGGTTTTTTAGGACGACTGGTACAGACAACTACGGAAGTATTAGGATTAGAAATATCAAGTCTTTGTTCGACAACATTAAGTCGAAAAGATTTGCAAAAAGGAGTTGAACCAGATGAATGTTATTATATCACCAATGAGGAATTAGTACGAGGTAAAATTAAATTTGATTTTAATCACGACCCACCTCCAGATTTAGCAATTGAGATTGATATTACCAGCAGTTCCTTAGACCGTTTAAAAATTTATGCTGCTTTAGGTATCCAAGAAATATGGAGATTTGATGGGGAAAACTTATTTATTTATTGTTTGCAATATGGAAATTATCAGGAACAAGAAAAGTCAAATGTTTTGCCAATTTTATCGAGGTCAGTTATTTTAAATTTTCTTATTAGGCGAGGAGAAAAAGGCGAAAATGCTTTGCTCCGAGAGTTTCGTGAATGGTTACAGAACCCAGAGAATAGGTAGAAGTAAATGATTTTTTTTCTGAGTCATAGCGATCGCTCTTTTCTACAAAGGTTTAATTATAAATATTCCTACTTTATATACTTGAAACCCTCTCTCTCTATAATTTAGGGCTAAAACCCGACTACCCACCTTCATTATAACTATTCAATCAGACATAATATAATTTATTAAACTTATCCTGACAAAAACTCCTGTAATATTTTTCTCAAATATCCAGGAGTTTAGTAAAATTTTCCCTACTCAACTAACTTTATTCCACCACTTTTTTTTCCTGCTCATTCAAACTAATTTTGACATCCTCATCAGACTCTTCTGAAGCTTTTGTCAACTCAAAAATTGGCGGTTCTAAATCAGGAATAGGTACTTCAAACCCTGGGGGTAAAGGTGGCAGTTGTGGCAGACCAGAACCATTATCTTTAGTCTGCTTCAGCAACTCATTAATACTAACTTCTGGTACAGGCGGTATTTCCGTCACCTTCAATGCTGCCATCAAATTCCCCAAAGCAAACTCAATATGACTATCTGGGTCTTTCGTCACCCATCCATCCTTTGTTAACTGTCGCATTTCAAAATGTAAATGGGGACCTGTAGACATTCCTGTACTACCAACCCTGCCAATAACTTCACCCTGTTGTACAAACTCCCCTGGCTTCACAAAAATTTCTGATAAGTGACCATAGAGAGTTTCCAATGACTTTTTCTGGTGGTCTAGCACAACAGCTACACCATAACCACCTAACCAGTCAGCGATCGCTACTTGACCTGCATAAGTGGCAACTACTGGAGTTCCGGTTGGTGCCCCTAAGTCTGTTCCAGTATGAAACTTTCTATAACCTAAAACTGGATGTTCTCTCCAACCAAATAATGAAGTAATAGGTGCTGGAACTGATAGAGGAAATATTAACCGGGTATTACCATTTCCAGGTACTGCCGGAGGTCGCATAGTGCGTTTGTAATAAGCTAAACCTGACTGGGATATGGGGTTATCAAATAGTCCCTGCACCTGAGCAGGTAATACTGCTGCAACTTCCACTCCTTGAGAAGAGTCTGAGTAGTTGGGAGCATAAGAGGTGCTGGAGTAATAGCCACTTTGACTCGAAGATGAATTTGAATAGTAACTTGTTTGACTATCACTAGAAGTATCTGAATAATAACTATCATTGGAAGAATAGTAGCTATTATCATTAGAAGAGTAATAACTATTATCATTGGGGGAGTAATAGCTATTTTGGGAAGAGTGATTTTGCTGACTTTTCCCATACCATGAATTGTGAGATGATGTTTGAGTAGTCCCACTCCAATTATTTGTTGCAGTAGTCCTACTCCAGTTATTATTCTGAGTGGGAGCGCTCCAGTTATTATTATCTTCCCCGACAGCACTCCAATTTTCATTACTTGTTGGATATTGAGCAACTTCACCTGTGGAACGTTCTGAGAAAACTACTGTACTTGGTGCCTCATAACTCTCAGTTGCACCGACTTTGTAATCTGTATCATCTATATAAGCGTTAGTCGAACCATCATAGTAGTAAAGTTTCTCAGGTTTTGGTAATGTTAGGGGTGGCAAGCCATTTTTGGGTTCCTTTGATAGCTTGACCTTAGCATTAGTCGGAGGTGCTACATATAGATTTTTGGGTAGATAGATAGTATTATCAGGTTCAGGTTCCGGTTCAGGTTTATAGTAACTGGGTGCTGGTTGGGAATAATAAGGTTCCGGTTCGTAGTAACTGGGTGCTGGTTGGGAATAATAAGTTTCCGGTTTGTAATAACTAGGTGCTGGTTGAGAATAGTAATAAGGGTCCGGTTCTGGTTCGTAATAATATGGTTCAGAATAGCTAGGTGAAGCAGAATAATATGGTTCTGGTGAATAATATGGTTCTGGCGAATAATATGGTTCTGGCGAATAATATGGTTCTGGCGAATAATATGGTTCTGGTGAATAGGATGGTGCTGGTGAATAATATGGCTCTGGTGAATAGGATGGTGCTGAATAGGATGTTTCGGGAGGATAAGTATCTACAGGGGCGGGCTGATATGATGGTTCATAGTCATATACTTCTATTTCCAAAACCATCTCTGCTAAAACCATACCTCTACTCAGTATTCCTAAACTAGCTAGATAAAAACCTAGCTGCATAAGTAATTTGCGAGTGAGAAGTTTGGTTTGAATCAAATTTTGCTTTTGCTTATGCCCAAGAGTTATTTCCTGCATTTCAGCTTTAGACTCAACTGATTGATTTTGGTTCTCCGGTGACATTATTATTTAAGTTACTTTTTATAAACAATTTAACAGACTAAGAAATTTTGACTTCGACAGGACTTACACCAAATACGAAAATATACACCATCTGTAGGGGTTAAAGGCTGTTAACTCCTAATAGATATTAGATAAAATATCAAGTCTATCCCACTGTGGAGAGACTAACAGATGTATTTTAACCTCTACCCCACCCTCCTACTCCTTACGAGGGTAAGTTTTTTACAGAGATAACCCTGGTAAGACTTGGTAGACTTGGGTGGAAAATAGACAAGGGAGCACAAATGTATCCAAATTAAAACTTATAAAAATTGAGTTATCTATCATGCCAGTATTTATAGTCATTTCAAAGAAAAATAATACACTTTTTTTACCTGAGACCCTTTAAAGCCACGAAAGTCTAGTTTCAATCTAAACTGAAATGACTATAATTCAACAATGACACTTACTTTTTTCCCCTTGTCACTTTGTCATCCTCATCACTTTGTCCTTCTTCTCTTATTACAATTTGTCATAGCCTAGACTGATTGTACCTGGTTTCAAGTATATTTCTGAGGGCAATATTTGAGACTGAGTTTTTGGGGTGGGTAAACTCTGGTTAATTTTTACTTTTAATTCCCCACTATTTGTCACTCCTACAACCTCCCCAAGACGATCTTCTACTAATACTTGTTGCCCCATATTTATTAGTAGTTGATTATAGCCAGATAAGATATTTTCTATTCCTGAGTATAAAAGTTGTCTAATCCCAGAGTCTAGGCCATGAAAAACTATTGCAGCTAACATTTCTAGAGAAGATATTTCTGGTTGAGACTGGTTTCTATAATAGCTTTGTAGATTAATACCTATGTCTGGCACAGAATTTGCCCAGTTAACCCCAACACCAATCACTGCCCAAGCAATTTTTTCTTTCTTAACCCTGGTTTCTGTGAGGATACCACCTAATTTTCGATTTTCTAGGATTAAGTCGTTAGGCCATTTAATTTTAACTGGTACACCATGATTCTGCAAACCCGAAGCTATACCCCAAGCTGTAGATAAGGTTAGTTGTGGGGTCTGGGATATTGATATTTTGGGGATCCTCGTGCATCCGCACCCTTTAGAGAAGGCTACTGACATATATAGCCCACCGATACTTGATCTCCAGTTTCTTCCCCATTGTCCACGGCCTGCTGTTTGTTGGGTAGCAAGGACTATGGTTCCTGGTAATGCTCCTGAATCTATTAGTTGCCATAGGGTTTGATTTGTCGAGGGAAGGCTGGAAAAAATGTGCAGATGATTTACACTCAAAGGAGTGGATGTGTGGGATATTCTGCCTCCCTGAATATTTGATAGGGAGTTAATGAATTTTTGTTGATTAAATTCCGACAATTTTTTTGATATGGCTTTCTCAAATTTTGACATACTACCCTATTCAAATTTTCTCTTCCACTCTATTGCGTACACAACAACATATAGATATTTTATTTTGACATACTACCCTATTTAAATTTTCTCCTCCATTGCGTACAGAACAACATATAGACATTCTATTAAGCACCACCAGGACTAATATTATAATATACATATGTAGAGGTATAGAAAAATTTCTCTTCTATTGCTTATAAAGCAATAATAGATTTATTCTCAGGACTTACGGAAAGACACTACTTATAGTGTTAATATATGAAGTTATCGCCAAAAACACACTATATATAGCAAGACTGTGTAAGTCATAATTCTATTAAACCCAAGAAAATATAAATATACTCGGGAGCGATCCCACAATAAAAATCTAAACTCCAAACAATAATTTTGATTCTGATTCTGATGAGTATAGCCAACTCTGATTCACTAAAATTAAACAAATCCTACCAAGCTTTGAGTAACAACAACGCAACTTGGCATTGGCAAAAATGGCAAGGACTACCTTACCTAACCTGCAGTATTTTACAAAATTGGACTCATGGTTTTTTTAATAGCCATTTTTCCTCTAGCACACCAACAGAATTAGTAGAGATATTAAATCCCTCCGCGGAAGTATATCATGTCAAGCAAGTACATGGCAATACCGTACTTACAGCAGGGAAATCTATTCTTAAAACTGAAGTAAATTATCCCGAAGCAGATGGTTTACTCACTGAAAAAGCCAAGCAAGCAGTTTGGGTTTGTACTGCTGACTGTGTTCCTGTTCTAATGGCTGACCAAAAAACCGGACAAGTTGCTGCCATTCATGCCGGGTGGCGTGGTACTGCTGCCAAAATTGTTCCCGTGGCATTGGCAAGTTTTGAGGCCCACGGAAGTCAATTATCTGATTTGTTAATTGTACTTGGCCCTGCTATTGCTGGGGAAGTTTATCAAGTCTCTGAAGAAGTGGCAGCTCAAGTAGGAATGACTATTTTTCCAGAAACAGAGAAAGTAACCATTAAAGATATTTTACATTTTCTTGAGCTTTTACCCAACTCGCCAATTTTATCTGATCCTGAGCCAGGAAAGGTTCGCTTAGATGTTCGTTTAGTCAATATCTTACAAATGGAACAATTAGGTATTGGTCATCAACAGGTGGCGATCGCTCCTTATTGTACTTATCAACAAACGGACTACTTTTTCTCTTATCGGCGTAAAAAACAAAAAAAGGTACAGTGGTCAGGAATAGTTAGTGCCTGAGGTTAAATCATTTTAGTTATCAAAAGTTAAAAGTTAAAAGTAATACAAGTTAATGTTGAAATCCTCTCCGGCCTAAAGGAAGGGGGAAACAACCTAGCCGTAGCCCCTCGGCGGGTTGACATCTGACAGGCTACTGCTACTTTTGCAGTAGTCTGATGCTGGCCGACCTGTCCGTTTTTTGTCTGGTGTAAGCCCACCCGCGATTAATATATTTATTATGAACTGAAAAGCAAGAAAGACGTAACCTACTGTAAGGCATGGTTAAAAATAGTTTCTAGTTGACTTAATTTTATTCTACTCATTTTTTTTGTCTCAATATTAACTTAAAAAAAACTAGCCATTTTAATTTAGATGGAGACAAGTATTTCTCGCTATAACTAGGTTTCAGTATAAAAAGTTTTCCATTCTTATTTGAAATAACTAGAACTATAAAGTTTGTAAGTTGGAATATATGCTACAGTGTTATTAACAATAATTAGCAATAACAGAGTCCGTAATCCATCTTCAACCTTAAAAAAGAGACTTGTAGTATATTTGTGGTATATAAGATGGGTTTTAAATCGTTTAAATCATCTCAGTTTTGCCCAAACTCGCGAAAAAAAGAAAAATAATCAAGAGGACCGAAAACATCTGTACCCATTATATTACCCAAGAGTTTTAAGTTCCAAGTCTTCAAAGCTATCTGAGCAAATTATTTGAAGACCCAAAAATTTAGCCCAAACTCCAGTTCTAAAGTTAACTAGGCATATTTCTGTCAAAGTGGATAAGATTGAAGTAGTATAATCGAATATTGTGTTACAGTATAAGAGATTATTAATAAATTCCTATGAGTAATCAGAGTCATTATCAAC
>JAKQYE010000002.1:66967-69949 GCA_023356605.1 Trichodesmium sp. MAG_R02
TAAAGTTAACTAGGCATATTTCTGTCAAAGTGGATAAGATTGAAGTAGTATAATCGAATATTGTGTTACAGTATAAGAGATTATTAATAAATTCCTATGAGTAATCAGAGTCATTATCAACAACTTGGTATCACCGAAGATGCTTCTTTTGAGGAAATTCAAGCAGCGAAAGAACGTTTGAAGCAAAAGAATAGTAACGATCAGAAAGTAATAGAAAATATTGAAGCTGCTTATGATGCTATTTTGATGGACCGTCTACGGTTGCGTCAGGAAGGCAAAATTAAAGTCCCTGAGCGTATTAGATTTCCAGAGAGGCAAACAAAAAAGGCAACTGAAAGTTTGACTTCAGAGGCCACTAATCAGGGGCCAGTTTGGCTACAAAAGTTGATTGACACTCCCAGTCAAGCTGATATTCTATGGCCTACTAGTATATATGTGGTCTTAGCCGCAATTAGTATTTATTTTGGGATTAATAAGTCTTCTAACTCAGAATTAACTGTAGCTTTAGCTGTCTTACAATTAACCTTAGCTGTGGGAGTTGCTAGTTGTCTTTATTTCCTTAACCGGAAAGAAAAGAAGTTTGGCCGCGCTGTTTTATTAACAGTTAGTGCTTTAATTTTTGGATTGGTTTTAGGGGGAATACTGAGTGCTTTGGCCACTGGTCTAAGAATAGAAATATTTATTACTTTGGTAACTTTTTTGGTGTTATGGATGGTTAGTTGTTTTTTGCGTTAGTGGTAAGCATTCAGTCAGCAAAAATCAAGTCAGTTACTTTATTGGGCAATTCAGTCTAGACAAAAGGAAAACTAAATTACAGTTTTGTAAATATTTGGATGATAGCTGACAGCTGAACGCTCGTTTGCCAGTTATAATTTAATTGTCCAGAAAGGAAATTGTTGAGTAGGTTCTAAACTAACCCCGCTGATATCTTTCTGAGCAAATACATAATCTTTATCTAACCATAATGGGATAAAAGGAACATCTTCTCCTAATAATTCCTGAATTTCTCTAAAGATAGCTTGGCGCTTTTCTGGGTTCTGCTCTTGACGTTGTTGTTGGATTAATTTATTGATCCGAGCACTATAATAAAATGAACCTTGAAATTGACTGGCTCCTTCTTCACAACCTTTTTCTTTTGAACCCTTAGTGCATTCCAAGAACGGTTGAATATAGTTATCCGCATCAATAAAGTCTCCATACCAGTCTAAAATAAATGTCTGATATACTCCTTTATCTAAATTTTGAAAAGCGGTAGCTGCCTCTACACTCTTCAATTCTAATTCCATTAAACCTTCTAGTTTTTGCTCTACAGATGCCTTTAATGTACTAGCTGTTAATTGCCTCTTAGTGGAATTTGCAGCATACCAAATTTCGATTTTTGCTGGGCTATTTCGAGAATATCCAGCCTCTTTTAATAATTCCTTGGCTTTCTCAAAATTTCCATCTCCATAATTTTCTTTAAACACTGGTTTATACCCATCAAATTTTTTAGGAATCAGACTATAAACTGGCTCCCCTTTTCCTTGTAAAACTCGTTCATTTAGTAATTTTCTGTCAATAATAGATGCTAAAGCTTGTCTAACAGCTATGTTATTTAATGGTTCTAAGTTTAGATTTAAAACCATGTAGTTAACTGTCTTACCATCTGTAGCAATTACTTGCCATCCTTGACGAGCAGCCTCTGCTTCTAAATTAGTAATTTGGTCAGTATCTAGAGAAAAATAAGCTATATCAATAGCCCCTGTTTTAAAAGCATTAAAGAGGTTAGCTGAACTAGAAAATATTTGAATATCAATTCCTTGATTTTTCGCTTTTTCTCCCCAATAATTTTCAAATGCATCTAATCGTAAAATATCAGTACCATACTCAGCCAATTTATAGGGACCAGTACCAATAAATGTATCAGGTTTAAATTGATTTTCATCTATTGTGTAAGCTTGTGGGGAAACAGCACATAGACCAGAAAATGCTAATAAAGGAGTGAAGGCTGCAAAGGGTTTTTTCAACTTAATTGTTAATTGGTATTCTCCCGTAGCTTCTATTGATTCAACAGTATTAGTTAACAAAGAAGAAGGTGGACCACTATTTTTAATAAAACGTTTTAAAGAAAAGGCCATTGCTTCAGCGTTAAAAGGAGTACCGTCGTGGAATGTCACTCCTTGACGAATAGGAATAGTATATGTTGTGCCATCTTCACTAATTTTTGGCATTTGTGTTGCTAGTTGAGGCACAAGTTCCGTTGTTCCTAACTTGTAACCGTAGAGGCGATCGCCTAAGTTATAAAGTAAGTTACCAGATATTACTTCATAGGCATCTGCCGGGTCAATAGTGCGAGATTTTAAAGTTGTGCCTATAGTAATGCGATTTGTATTTGTTTCTATAGTTGGGGCATTATCGAATTTATTCTGAGGTTGACTACAACTAATGACCAGGAAGCAGCAAAGACAAAACAAACTAACAAATTGAATAATTAATTTCCAGGAATGGTTGACTGAATTAGATGATTTATGTTTTTCCATGAAGACTATTTACCTGCCGCTACTGTTCTATAA
This sequence comes from Trichodesmium sp. MAG_R02, assembly GCA_023356605.1. Lineage (GTDB taxonomy): Bacteria > Cyanobacteriota > Cyanobacteriia > Cyanobacteriales > Microcoleaceae > Trichodesmium. Next base: position 69,520 of record JAKQYE010000002.1, read on the forward strand.
AACTGATACAAAGTGCCACATGAATGGATAATCTGATGTTTACTTCGTGCTTCTACCTAGACAGTCGGGGGTTACTCATCCAGGTGTTACATAATAGAGAACGATATATTGGAACCTTAGGTATGAATTGTCCCTATTAGCTAGATTACATCGTAGAACTTTATGCTACTCCAAGTCAATTGATATGTTATACAAGTCAATTCCCTTGCTGCTTTATTATTTGAAACATCGGCAAATTCCTCAATTATCCTAATAATTCGTCACTGTGCAACCCCTACTAGTGAACTATCTACCTTCATAAAACGTTAAATATGGGGATAATTTTTATTTTTTTAGGTTAAGCTTTTGTACATTTAAACAACTTATTGTCGTCTGCCTTCCTTAAGAAAAAACCATTCTCCATTCAGAATTATGAATTGTAGATTATAAC
>JAKQYE010000020.1 GCA_023356605.1 Trichodesmium sp. MAG_R02
CTGCCACCTACCACCTAACACCTGCCACCTAACACCTAACACCTGCCACCTAACACCTGCCACCTAACACCTGCCACCTGCCACCTACCACCTAACACCTGCCACCTAACACCTGCCACCTGCCACCTAACACCTGCCACCTAACACCTGCCACCTGCTACCTGCCACCTGCCACCTAACACCTAACACCTAACACCTAACACCTAACACCTAATAACTAAAAGTGGACAAACAACCTATTGATAATTTAACTATTCATCGTTTTCGAGGTATACGAGATTTGACTTTGGAAAATTTAGGTCAAATAAATTTATTAGTTGGTATTAATAATTCAGGGAAAACAACTGTTTTAGAAGCAATTTATACTTACTGTAATTCTTTAGATCCTTTGGCATGGTTAAATACTGCTTGGCGAAGAGAAATTAAATCTTCTCGTAAATCAAAATTAGAATCTCTTAAGTGGTTATTTCCTCAAAATATTCAAAATAATTCAGATTACTTTTATCAAGGAGAAACCAAAGTTTCTGGTAATGGTAATTTTGGTGTGGTAGAGTCAAAAGCAACTTATCAAGAATTTGAAGAAATTTGGGATTCCACAAAAGATAGTAATGAAGAAGATGAGGAAGAAAATCTGATGGATGACAGGGATAATGATAATAATGAAGTTAGACGTGGTGCAGATTTAAAGCTAACATTTACCCCCTCAAAGCTAATATCTAAACTTGATATATTTGAGGATAAAAATCAGGAACTACCTATATCTAAAGAGTTTAAAATCTGGGAAAATCAACCATTAACTATTTTGAATAAATATAGAAGCAATTGGCTATCAGTTGATACAATTACTCCTTTTTCTCATAGGACGGAACAGTTGCAAATTAAACTCTTAACAGATGCAATTTTAAAAAATCTTAAGCCAGAGATAGTTGAATTAATTTCAATGATTGATTCGGAAATTATTGATTTAGATATTCTTGACCCCACAGGTAAAAAATCCCGCCTTTATGTAATTCATAAAACCTTAGGTTTTACCCCATTGAGTGCTTTTGGCGATGGTGTTCGTCGGTTATTATTTATGGCTTTAACTATAGCTAAGTTAAAGGATGGTATTTTGCTAATTGATGAACTGGAAACAGCTATTCATACTGAGGCTTTACTTTCTTCATTTTCTTGGTTAGTTAAGTGGTGTAGAGAAATGAATATACAGTTATTTGCTACTACCCATAGTTTAGAAACTGTTGATGCAATGTTGAATGCTAGTGAATTAAAAAATGATTTAGTTTTATATCGTTTATATCAAAAAGATCTGGAAACTCAAGCAATTAGAATTGACCAGGTTAAACTAACTAGAATCCGAGAAAATTTAGGCTTGGAAGTAAGATGGTAAAATATGCAATTATTGCCTTAGAAGGTAATCACGATCAAGCATTAGTAGGTAAATTATTAAAAGTTTTAGGTTTTAAAAGTGAGGAAGTAATAAATTGACTCAAACTAACAAACTAAAAGTCACAGAATTATTTGCCACAATAGGTGGTTAAAGTAATACTTGAAAATTCAAAACTTTGATATGACAGGAATTTCAGGAAATTATTTGACATCTAAAGTTGGCAACTACATCTGGTTATTGCTTGAAGAGCGATCGCTAAACCGACTGCCACCTAACACCTAACACCTACCACCTGCCAGGTGGGTTTCTTACTCCTTCCCTGAAAATACTTTTTCAGCAAACCCTAACTACTCTTAATTTTCTTGGTTTCATGTACTAGAAAAACTTAGGTAGTCCTGCTTGTTTTAAAGCGGCATTAGCTGTATGGCGCGATTTAATAGAATTATCTACTACAAATCGGTGTTGGGTAATTGGACTATACCAAATTTCATGGTCTCCTTTACCCTGCCTTTCGAAATAGCAACCTGCTTGTCTAAGAATTTTCTTTAATTTAGCAGTCAGTGATAATGCCATTTTAGGAAGCTACTTTAATTTTTTCTTCTCGATGACTGGTTAGTTGAAATTCAATATTCCCAACATAATCATAGGAAATTATATTGTTCAAAACCATTAATTCTGGAATTATTTCCCGGAGTTTCTGAGTGAGTGCTTCAATGGTATCTGCTTCTGTTGCTAGTCCAGGAACATCTGTACTTGTTGCTACCCAAACTTTTGCTTCTGCATCCCAGAATGATTCTACTTGACAGGTGATTCGCTGATCCATAAAAAAGATTTATAATTAGATATTATTTATAGGGATTTGAGAATATATAGTTGATTATACACTATAGCACTATAGTAGCGAAACCCAACAAAGCTTAATTTTGCTTAGGTTCCCCTAACGGCATTCTGTAGTCGTCATACAATGGTTAAGGGCGAATGCCAAAAAGCCCCTACAATAGGAACTCTTATCTTTAAATACTGAATAACACCTGCTACCTAAAACCTGCCACCTGCTACCTAACACCTAACACCTGCCACCTAACACCTGCCACCTAACACCTAACACCTAACACCTAACACCTAACACCTGCCACCTAACACCTGCCACCTACACCTAACACCTAACACCTAACACCGAAAGATTAAATGAAGTTGCTAGTTAAAAACTTTGGTCCAATTTGTAACAATACTCAGACAATTGATTTGTCTAAAAAGTTTTACGTTTTTGTTGGTAATAATAATAGTGGAAAAACTTACATTTCTCAACTTTTGTGGGCAATTTTTAATCAAGAGGTAATTAAAAAGTTTGCTCGTTCTGTTCAACTAGAAATTTTGCCAATTATTATTCAGGATCAGGTTCATATTTCTCAAGATTTAGTGAATAATATTTTGTCGGAGTATGAGGTATTTCTCAAAGAAGAAGTCACTAATATATTTAATGTTCAGTCTACATATTTTGCTTCTAATCTAGAGATATCATTTCAATCAAATGGACTAGAAGAATTTAAAAAACGTAAATATCAAGGAAATTTTCTGGTTAATAATAAAGATTATAAAGACCTGGATTATTTGGTTGTTAATAAGCCTATAGATTCTTTATCAATAAATTTTGAACAAAAAACTGTGCCTGCAGATTTTTTTGATTTGTTTCCAAGAAAGGGTTTTGAAGAAGAACTAAAGCTAGAAATTCAAAGATGTTTAATTCTTTGTATAATGCATCTTTTACTAAATCATGAATATCAAACTTTCTTTGTGCCTTCTACTCGTCAATTTTATCCAATTTTTTATAAATATATATATGATATAGAAAGAAAAAGACGTGAAGAAGATATGAAAAAAATTATGAGTTTAATTGAGCATAATAATAGGAAAAATCCGGATGAAATTAATCAGGATTATCTTCAAGAATTGAATTTATTTAAGAGACCTTACACTGAACCCATGAATTATGTCCTGGAAAAACTTTATTCTCTGAATCAAAATCTAGAAATAGTGCCACATTATCCAAATATTATTGAAAAACTTATAGAAATAATGGGGGGAAATATAGTCTTAAAAAGTTTAGAAGGCATCTCCGAAATAGAATTTTATTTTAGATTTAGCAAAGAACACCTAGATTTACCAATGCACTTAACTTCTTCTTCTGTAAATCAGTTAACTTTGCTTTACCTATATTTAAAATATTGGGCTGCTGAAAAGAATAATTTTCTCACCCTGGACGAACCGGAAGAAAATTTGCATCCAGAAAATCAAGTTAAATTAGTTGATTTATTAATTCAGTTTGCTATCCAAAAAGATAATAAAGTATTAGTTACGACTCATAGTCCACTTCTTGCTAATGCTGTTAATAACTATATTTATTTGGATGTGCTGAAAAATGAATATAATGGTAATTTTATTGAGAAAATAGTTGAGGAAAATGGTCTCAAATATGTCTATACTGATAATTCTATTTCCCAGGATGATATTGGAGTTTACTTTTTTGATGGGAGTAGAATTATTGATTATGAAGCTGATGAATATGGAGTTTACTTTAGAAATTTTCGAGAAATAATAGATTCTCTAGATAAAACTAGAAAAATATTAACGGACTATATCTATCTAAAAGAAACTGGAGATGAGTAAAAAAAGAAACAAATTTTTAATTATTAATCAGGGGAATGGAAACGATTCTTTTTTAGTTAGAAACGAATTTCATAAAGCTTTAGCTAAGGAAAGGTTGATAGAAGAAATATTGTTAGAGAATGAGTTGATAGAAATTAAAGAAGTAGGTATTAGGTGTTAGGTGTTAGGTGTTAGGTGTTCGGAGTAATATAAATCTGTTGTCATCATACAATGGTTAAGGGCGAATGCCAGAAAGCCTCTAGAATAGGGACTCTTATCTTTACAGCAGTTTTCATATCCCTCGAACACAGTAGGGACGCCCTTATGCAACGTCCCTACAAGGTTTTGGTTATGGCGATGTAGTGCATCAATTTGAAAAGCGCTGTAAATACTGAATAACACTGACTTCCACCTGCCACACCCACCAGACCATGTAGGTTGGGTAGAATGGCAGTGAAACCCAATAAAGCTTAATTTTGCTTAGGTTCCCCTAACGGCATTCTGTAGTCGTCATACAATGGTTAAGGGCGAATGCCAAAAAGCCCCTACAATAGGGACTCTGATCTTTAAATACTGAATAACACCGACTCTCACCTAACACCTAACACCTGCTACTAAAACTCAGTTATAGCAATAAATATTTGTCTCAATATAAATTAAAATAACTATAAAACCTAAAACCTGCCACCTAATGGTTTAAAATAATCCCATGGCGAGGGAGAATATCTTGAGGGCCACTAATGGGAAGGCCATCAACATCCCTAAAGCTATCTCAAAATGGGAAATAATTTAATAACTGACAACTGATAAGTTATTGATAACTGAATTCTGTCGTTTCAAGCCAGATCATAGTATTTATATCTGCTAGAAACCCTAATGAAGGTCTGAAAATATGTTTGAAAAGTTCACGGAAAAAGCAATCAAAGCGATCATGTTGGCCCAAGAAGAAGGTCGTCGCTTGGGACATAACTTTGTAGGAACAGAACAAATCCTTCTGGGTTTAATTGGAGAAGGAACAGGGGTAGCAGCCAAAGTCCTGAAATCTATGGGTGTAAAACTAAAGGGTGCTCGACTTGAAGTGGAAAAGATAATTGGCCGTGGTTCGGGAGATGTAGGAGCAGAAATGCCATTTACTGATAAAGCTAAAAGAGTTTTAAAATTATCTCTGGAGGAAGCACGGCAATTAGAACATAATTACATTGGGACAGAGCATTTACTTTTAGGTTTAATTCGAGAAGGAGAAGGAGTAGCTGCAAGAGTTCTGAAAAATTTAGGAGTAGATATCTCTAAAGTCCGCACTCAAGTGATTCAAATGTTGGATGAGATTGCTGAGGTAGAGGAGGATATTAGTCAGAAGTCTGAAAAGATCTTTGAACGGTTCACGGAAAAAGCAATCAAAGCGATCATGTTGGCCCAAGAAGAAGCTCGTCGCTTGGGACATAACTTTGTAGGAACAGAACAAATCCTTCTGGGTTTAATTGGAGAAGGAACAGGGGTAGCGGCCAAAGTCCTGAAATCTATGGGTGTAAAACTAAAGGATGCTCGACTTGAAGTGGAAAAGATAATTGGCCGTGCTTCGGGATTTACACCAGCAGAAATTCCATTTACTCCCAGAACTAAAAGAGTTTTAGAATTCTCTCTGGAGGAAGCACAGCAATTAGAGCATAGTTACGTTGGGACAGAGCATTTACTTTTAGGTTTAATTCGAGATAGAAGAAAAGAAGCAGTAGCTGCAAGAGTTCTGGAAAATTTAGGAGTAGATATCTCTAAAGTCCGCACTCAAGTGATTCAAATGTTGGGTGAGATTGCTGAGGTAGAGGAGAATATTAGTCAAGATGATAGTAACAGTCCACAGGATAATAATACTAATACTTTTTTATCTGAAAATATGTTTGAAAAGTTCACGGAAAAAGCAATCAAAGTGATCATGTTGGCCCAAGAAGAAGCTCGTCGCTTGGGACATAACTTTGTAGGAACAGAACAAATCCTTCTGGGTTTAATTGGAGAAGGAACAGGGGTAGCGGCTAAAGTCCTGAGATCTATGGGTGTAAAACTAAAGGATGCTCGACTTGAAGTGGAAAAGATAATTGGCCGTGGCTCGGGATATGTAGGAGCAGAAATTCCATTTACTCCCAGAGCTAAAAGAGTTTTAGAATTATCTTTGGAGGAAGCACAGCAATTAGAACATAGTTACGTTGGGACAGAGCATTTACTTTTAGGTTTAATTCGAGAAGGAGAAGGAGTAGCTGTAAGGGTTCTGGTGGAAAATTTAGGAGTAGATATCTCTAAAGTCCGCACTCAAGTGATTCAAATGTTGGGTGAGATTGCTGAGGTAGAGGAGAATATTAGTCAGGATGATAGTAATACTCCACAGGATGACAGTAATACTCCACAGGATAATAATACTAATACTCTTTTATTTGATGACATTGAAAAACTGAAAGCTTTTATTAAAGATAATATCAAAGAAGAACTGAAAACGATTAGTGAAAATAATAAGATCAATAATTACAGCCAACATATTGCTAAAAAATTCAATGAAAATCAGCCTCAATTTTCATTTGATGATATTGGTGGGGCTGCACAAGCTAAGGAAGAACTAAAAACTATTATTGAGTTTATCCGAAATCCAGAATATTTTCAAAGTCTCGGGGCGCGCATGCCAAAAGGGATTATTTTAGAAGGTCTTCCTGGTACTGGTAAAACTTTATTAGCTAAGGCTGTTGCCTCTGAATCAAATGCTCATTTCTTTTATATGAGTGCCTCCGAATTTGTGGAGTTATACGTTGGGGTCGGTGCTAGTCGAGTACGAGATTTATTTAATGAAGCAAAGAAAAACCAGCCGGCAATTATCTATATTGATGAACTGGATGCTGTAGGTCAGCATCGTAATTCATCTTCAGGTGCAAATGAAGAGCGCAACAATACTCTGAATCAATTATTAACAGAATTAGATGGTTTTGAGTCATGTCAAAGAATTTTTGTGATGGCTTCAACTAATAGGGGTGATATGTTAGATGCTGCTCTTGTGCGACCTGGCAGATTTGATAAGCGCATAGTTGTCGATCTTCCTAGTTTTGCCGAACGCTGTCAAATTTTGGAGATTCATCTTCAAAATAAGAAGATTGCAGAGGATGTCAATATTGAGGATATTGCCCGCTATACTATTGATTTTAGTGGGGCAGAATTGGCTAATATTGTTAATCAAGCAGCTATTTTGGCGGCCAAGAATAAATGTGACTCTATTAATCAACATTTACTGGAAGAGACAACAAAAGCACAGGGAGCTATTGTTCCATCTGCTATCAATGTACAACAATTAAAACAAGATATTAGTAAAGAAATAGTGGGGCAAAATGCGGCTTTAACAGCTATTGCATGGTCTGTTTGTTCTCATTATGCTAATATTTTTTCCCGTTCTGAGTCTGGGGTTAGCTATGGCAATAAGCCTAATCTCTTTTTATATGGACCTCCTGGCAGTGGAAAAACTGCTATTATTAAAGCTACGGCCAAAACCCTGGAAGTACCTTTTGTGGAAATGACGGCTAGTGGTTTGGTTAAAGAACAAGCATATGTGCAAAAAATCTTAAATCGGTTGTTGTGAGAGGCTAATGATGATATTCGACGGGCTGAATGCGGGATGGTTTGCTTATATGGGATGGAAGAAATTACTTTTGATGATTTTAAGTTTGTTCAAGAAGAACTTGCTAGGGTGATTGAGGGAGAAAAGTTTGATGCTGTGGGAGAGAGTTTTACTAAAAAAAATCGGTTGATTGATACTCAAAATATTTTGTTTGTCTGTGAACTGACTCTTGATGGTAAATCTCGCAGCAAGAATAGTGTATCTAGGCAAAAATATGAGGGTACAAGTCAGAATGCAACTGATGATGAAATTTTGGGGGATTTAGGATTAGTACGTCGGTTGATAAATCAATTTCCGATGATTGTATCGACAGAAGTTTTGAAGCAGGAGGAGTTATTAGAAGTTTTAACTCGCGGGGATGATTCCCCTGTTAGTCTGTTTGAGCGTTGTTGCCAAGATTTGGGTATTCAGGTGGAATTGGAACAGTCTGCTCTTGATGTAGTCACAAGAGAATGTTTTCAACAGGGGGGAGATGCCCGGTTACTGAAACGTTTACTGAACAAGTTTTTGAGAGAAGATCAAGGAGATTGGGTATCCCAAAAAACTGTGACGGTTAATGGGTTAATGGCTGAAAAGGCATTAAATCAAAGAATTGCTCTAAAAAAAAATTTAAACAGTAATAATGGTCAAAAAAATATAGTAACAATTTCTGAGGAGGTTGAAAAAAATATAGTAACAATTTCTGAGGAGGTTGAAAAAAAAGTCTCAGAACAGGAATTCGCCATTGCAGCATACGAACAAGCTTTGCTGGAGCGCACCCAAACTGACTTCCCCATTGAATGGGCAGCAATTCAAAATGATCTCGGCAATGCCTACTGGCAAAGAATAAGGGGAGACAAAGCCGAAAATATTGAAATGGCTATTGCTGCATTCGAACAAGCTTTGCTGGTGTATACCCAAACTGACTTCCCCATGGAATGGGCAAAAACTCAAAATAATCTCGGCGCTACCTACAGTGACAGAATAAGGGGAGACAAAGCCCAAAATCTCGAAGCCGCTATTGCTGCATGCCAACAAGCTTTGCTGGTGCAAACCCAAACTGACTTCCCCATGGACTGGGCAATGACTCAAAATAATCTCGGCATTGCCTACAATAACAGAATAAGGGGAGACAAAGCCCAAAATATCAAAGCTGCCATTGTAGCATACGAACAAGCTTTGCTGGTGCACACCCAAGCTGACTTCCCCACGGACTGGGCAAGAACTCAAAATAATCTCGACGGTGCCTACATTATGTTGGGTGAAATCGCTGAGGTAGAGGAGGATATTAGTCAGAAGTCTGAAAAGATCTTTGAACGGTTCACGGAAACAGCAATCAAAGTGATCTTGTTGGCACAAGAAGAAGCTCGTCGCTTGGGACATAACTTTGTAGGGACAGAACAAATCCTTCTGGGTTTAATTGGAGAAGGAACAGGGGTAGCGGCTCAAGTCCTGAAATCTATGGGTATAAAACTAAAGGATGCTCGGCTTGAAGTGGAAAAGATAATTGGCCGTGGTTCGGGAGATGTAGCAGTAGAAATTCCATTTACTCCCAGAGCTAAAAAAGTTTTAGAATTATCTTTGGAGGAAGCACGGCAATTAGGACATAGTTACGTTGGGACAGAGCATTTACTTTTAGGTTTAATTCGAGAAGGAGAAGGAGTAGCTGTAAGGGTTCTGAAAAATCTAGGAGTAGACCTCTCTAAAGTCCGCACTCAAGTGATTCAAATGTTGGATGAGATTGCTGAGGTAGAGGAGGATATTAGTCAGAAGTCTGAAAAGATCTTTGAACGGTTCACGGAAAAAGCAATCAAGGCGATCATGTTAGCCCAAGAAGAAACTCGTCGCTTGAAACATAACTTTCTAGGGACAGAACAAATCCTTCTGGGTTTAATTGGAGAAGGAACAGGGGTAGCGGCTAAAGTCCTGAAATCTATGGGTGTAAAACTAAAGGATGCTCGACTTGAAGTGGAAAAGATAATTGGCCGTGGTTCGGGATTTACACCAGCAGAAATTCCATTTACTCCCAGATTTAAAAGAGTTTTAGAATTCTCTTTGGAGGAAGCACAGCAATTAGAACATAGTTACATTGGGACAGAGCATTTACTTTTAGGTTTAATTGGAGAAGGAGAAGGAGTAGCTGCAAGAGTTCTGGAAAATTTAGGAGTAGATATCTCTAAAGTCCGCACTCAAGTGATTCAAATGTTGGGTGAAATTGCTGAGGTAGAGGAGGATATTAGTCAGGATGATAGTAATACTCTTTCTGAGGAGGTTGAAAAAAAAGTCTCAGAACGGGAAGCTTTATTCCAACAACTGGAAGCTTTATGTCAACAAGATTTGCAGGTGTACACCCAAACTGACTTCCCCATTGAATGGGCAATGACTCAACATAATCTCGGTATAGCCTACAGTGGTAAAAGAAGGGGAGACAAAGCCCAAAATCTCGAAGCCGCCATTGCTGCATACGAACAAGCTTTGCTGGTGCGCACCCAAACTGACTTCCCCATTGAATGGGCAGAAACTCAATATGTTCTCGGCTTTGCCTACAGTAACAGAATAAGGGGAGACAAAGCCGAAAATCTCGAAGCCGCCATTGCTGCATACGAACAAGCTTTGCTGGTGTATACCCAAACAGACTTTCCCACAGAATGGGCAACAACTCAAAATGGTCTCGGCGTTGCCTACAGAGACAGAATAAGGGGATACAAAGGCGAAAATATAGAAGCTGCCATTGCAGCATACGAAAAAGCTTTGCTGGTGCGAACCCAAACAGACTTCCCTACGGACTGGGCAGGAACTCAAAATAATCTCGGCGTTGCCTACTGGGACAGAATAAGGGGAGACAAAGCCCAAAATATTGAAGCTGTCATTGCAGCATACGAAAAAGCTTTGCTGGTGCGAACCCAAACAGACTTCCCCATTGAATGGGCAGATACTCAACATAATCTCGGCATTGCCTACAGTGACAGAATAAGGGGAGACAAAGCCCAAAATATTGAAGCTGCCATTGCTGCATACGAACAAGCTTTGCTGGTGCGCACCCAAACTGACTTCCCCATGGACTGGGCAGCAACTCAAAATAATCTCGCCTCTGCCTACCTTGACAGAATAAGGGGAGATAAAGCCCAAAATATTGAAGCTGCCATTGCTGCATTCCAACAAGCTTTGCAGGTGTACACCCAAACAGACTGCCCCATGGACTGGGCAAGAACTCAACATAATCTCGGCATTGCTTACAATAACAGAATAAGGGGAGACAAAGCCCAAAATACTGAAACAGCCATTGCTGCATACGAACAAGCTTTGCTGGTATTGACCCAAACAGACTTCCCCATCAAGTGGGCAGCAACTCAAACAGGTCTCGGCATTGCCTACAGTAACAGAATAAGGGGAGACAAAGCCCAAAATATTGAAGCCGCCATTGCTGCATACGAACAAGCTTTGCTGGTGCAGACCCAAACTGACTTCCCCATGAACTGGGCAGTAACTCAAAATAATATCGGCAATGCCTACAGTGACAGAATAAGGGGAGACAAAGCCCAAAATATCGAAGCCGCCATTGCTGCATACGAAAAAGCTTTGCTGGTGCAGACCCAAACTGACTTCCCCATGAACTGGGCAAGAACTCAAAATAATCTCGGCAATGCCTACAAAAACAGAATAAGGGGAGACAAAGCCCAAAATATCGAAGTCGCCATTGCTGCATACGAACAAGCTTTACAGGTGCTCACCCAAACAGACTTCCCTAAGGAATGGGCAAGAACTCAAAATGATCTCGGCATTGCCTACAGAGACAGAATAAGGGGAGACAAAGCCCAAAATATGGAAGCCGCCATTGCTGCATACCAACAAGCTTTACTGGTGTACACCCAAACAGACTTCCCCATGGAATGGGCAAGAACTCAAAATAATCTCGGCATTGCCTACAGTGACAGAATAAGGGGAGACAAAGCCCAAAATATGGAAGCCGCCATTGCTGCATACCAACAAGCTTTGCTGGTGCACAAAACTGACTTCCCCATTCTATGGGCAATAACTCAAGATAATCTCGGCATTGCTTACAGTAACAGAATAAGGGGAGACAAAGCCCAAAATGTGGAAGCCGCCATTGCTGCATACGAACAAGCTTTGCAGGTGTACACCCAAACAGACTGCCCCATTGACTGGGCAAGAACTCAACATAATCTCGGCAATGCCTACAGAAACAGAATAAGGGGAGAGAAAGCCCAAAATCTCGAAGCTGCCATTGCTGCATACCAACAAGCTTTGCAGGTGCACACCCAAACTGACTTCCCCATTCTATGGGCAACAACTCAAAATAATCTCGGCATTGCTTACAGTGACAGAATAAGGGGAGAGAAAGCCCAAAATATGGAAGCCGCCATTGCTGCATTCCAACAAGCTTTGCTGGTGCGCACCCAAACAGACTTCCCCATGCACTGGGCACAAACTCAAAGTAATCTCGGCATTGCCTACAGAGACAGAATAAGGGGAAACAAAGCCCAAAATATTGAAGCTGCCATTGCTGCATTCCAACAAGCTTTGCTGGTGCTCACCCAAACTGACTTCCCCATGGACTGGGCAGCAACTCAAAATAGTCTCGGCAATGCCTACAGTGACAGAATAAGGGGAGACAAAGCCGAAAATATTGAAGCTGCCATTGCTGCATACCAACAAGCTTGGCTGGTGTACACCCAAACTGACTTACCCATAGACTGGGCAAGAACTCAAAATAATCTCGGCATTGCCTACATTTACAGAATAAGGGGAGAGAAAGCCCAAAATATGGAAGCCGCCATTGCTGCATTCCAACAAGCTTTGCTGGTGCATACCCAAACTGACTTCCCCTTTGAATGGGCAGCAACTCAAAATAATCTCGGCACTGCCTACAGTGACAGAATAAGGGGAGACAAAGCCCAAAATATTGAAGCTGCCATTGCTGCATTCCAACAAGCTTTGCTGGTGCGCACCCAAACTGACTTCCCCATGGACTGGGCAGCAACTCAAAATAATCTCGGCGCTGCCTACCTTAACAGAATAAGGGGAGATAAAGCCCAAAATATTGAAGCTGCCATTGCTGCATGCCAACAAGCTTTGCTGGTGTACACCCAAACTGACTTCCCCATGTACTGGGCACAAACTCAAAATAATCTCGGCATTGCTTACAGTGACAGAATAAGGGGAGACAAAGCCCAAAATATCGAAGTCGCCATTGCTGCATACGAACAAGCTTTGCTGGTACGCACCCAAACTGACTTCCCCATGTACTGGGCAGAAACTCAACATAATCTCGGCATTGCTTACAATAACAGAATAAGCGGAGACAAAGCCCAAAATATTGAAATGGCTATTGCTGCATACGAACAAGCTTTGCTGGTGTATACCCAAACTGACTTCCCCATGGAATGGGCAAGGACTCAACATAATCTCGGCGGTGCCTACTTTGACAGAATAAGGGGAGACAAAGCCCAAAATATTGAAGCTGCAATTGCTGCATTCCAACAAGCTTTGCTGGTGCACACCCAAACTGGCTTCCCCTTTGAATGGGCAGCAACTCAACATGGTCTCGGCATTGCCTACAGAGAGAGAATAAGGGGAGACAAAGCCCAAAATATTGAATCCGCCATTGCCTGCTATGAAGCTGCTTTAACAGTCAGAAAACCAAAAAACCTACCAGCAGACTGTTTAAGAACTGCCCATCACCTAGCTAACCTTGCCGCAAAACAACAAAACTATCAACTCGCCATCAAGAACTATGAACTCGCCATTGCCGCCATCGAGCAAAGTCGAGACTGGACCCCCGATGAAATGGCAAGACAAGAAATCTTGCGCAAAAATATAGATGTCTATGAAAACATGGTTCAAGCTTGCGTCAATACCCAACAATATGACAAAGCTTTAGAAACTGTAGAAAGATTCCGCTGTCGTCGCTTGCTAGATTTAATTCTCACCAAAGATTTTTACAAAGATCGCGAAGTGCCAGAAGATATCCGCAACTTAGAAGCACAGATGGAAGATAAACAACGAGAAATTGACTATTTACGTCAGCAGTTAAAAACCCCAAAAAATAATCAGGAAAAAACTGGAGCAAGTCGTCATATCTCCCGGGATGAGTGGGATGATATTACAGAAGAAATTGAAAACTTGATGACAAAAAAACAGGAAATTTGGCAACAGCTCCGGGAGTTAGACCCCGTATTATCAGAAGGTATTCAAGCGCCCACTGTTAGTGTGGAGAAAATGAAAGAATTGTTAGAAATTCCACAACAACCAGGAGAACCATTTCATGTCACAGCATCAAACAGTCCTTCCCCCCAACAAAAGGGAGAAAAACAAACAAAGGATGTTGCTATCCTGAGTTTCTACACAACAGACCATGAGACTTATATTTTTATCCTCACTCAAACAGGGGTAAAATTGCACCGTTGTCAAGAGCAAGGTTACAAAAATTTCCAACTGTGGTTACGAGATAATTGGTTAAAACCATACTCCCAAAGAAATTATTTAGCAGAAAAACATGCAGCAGCAAACTTAGCCAAATGCGATATTGATGCCATTGAGTCAATTCACTCCAAAGCATCGAAAGTCCTAGTCCAATTAACCGATGGCACAACAACAGAAATTGAACTTGCCCAGTTTGAAACAACCCGGAAACAACAGAAACACAAACTATACAAACAATGGCAAAACCAAATGGAAGAGACCTTAAAAGAATTAGCAGACAGACTGCAAATAAACCAACTCATAGAAAAACTCACGGACATCAAAGAAATTATTCTAGTACCCTTTATGTATCTGCATCAAATACCCTTACCAATATTACCCCTAGATAACGGTCAATACTTAGGAGAGAAATTCCGGGTGAGAATAGCACCCAGCACCCAGGTCTTAACATTTTGTCAGAAACAACCCCCAAACCGAGAAAAAAACCTGCCACCTTACGGTATCGTGGAAAATACCAAAGACGACCTACCATACACCCCCACAGAATGTCAATTGGTAGCACAAATTTATGGAGTCGCCCCCCAACACCATCTCAAAGGGAGCAAAGAAGCAACCAAAGCTAAATATAAAAAGTTGTTGACCAGAGAAAAAGTATTAGGTTTACTCTCCAGTCACCACGCCACATCTAATTTAACTCAACCTTTAGAGTCTAAGTTATTACTAGGAGACACAGACCTAACATTAGGGGAATTGCTCAATGCCACCATTCGTTTCCCCCAGGTAGGAGACCTATTTCTCTCCTGTTGCGAAACAGCACTAGGAAATTCAGAATTAACGGACGATATTTTTACACTCAGCGCGGCATTTTTATCAGCAGGAGCATCAAACGTCATCAGTAGTTTGTGGGCAGTCAATGACTTGGCAACAACAATATTATCATATTTTTTCCACCGCAACCGGGCGGCAGGTATTCCTAGTGTAGATGCGTTATGGCAAGGACAGATGGAGTTGAAAGAATTAACCTTGGCAAAAGCGGAGGAGAGTTTGGATAATGCAGAGGCAGTATGGGAAGAAGTTGTAGAGGGGAGCGTAGAATATGAGGAAAAGGAAAAAATAGTTGATAACTGTAAGAAAATTTATGATTTAGTATTCAAGGCTAAAGAAGCAATAGGGGGAGAAAAACCCTTTGATCATCCTTTTTATTGGGCTGGTTTTGTTTGTCAAGGATAAGTTAGAAGTCACAAGTTTAATAATTGTAGGTATGGTTGAGGGAGGAAACCTAACTATCATCAAAGGTTTGTTGGTTTCGCCTCCCTCTACAAGGGCCGACATTAGTCAAAAGTCAAAAGTTAGAATAATGTTTGCATAACTTCCTCAATATTCCGAGAGAAAACTACTTGATGATACTTCTGTAACTTCTGAGACGTCTGAACTGAAGAAAAATGTCTAGCTATTAAAGTTTCTTGTTGAATGTAAGTCATAAATGGACGACGCAAAGCCTCATATTTGCTAAAAGCTGCTTCTATAGCTGTTATATCATCCCACTGATTTTGCTTATTAATCTCAGCCACCAAAGTAGCGATCGCTGCTGCATCCTCTAATCCTTGATTAGCTCCTTGACCAAGAAATGGTGGCATACCGTGGGCTGCATCTCCCGCCAATACAACGCGTCCTATATTCCATTTAGGCTGGTCTGGAGCAGAAACAGTGGCATGATGAATATAATACGGACGTTGTATCATCTGATCTGGGTCAGATAAAGCTACCAACTGTTGAATTATCTCTGGAAAATCTGCTTTTTTCAACTCTTCTATAGCAATATCAATTAACTCTTCTCCCGATTTTTCTAGCAATGACTCTAATGGGAAAGCTCCATGGAGGAGATATCCCAACTGACAAGGTTGAGGATAAAATAAAACGATTCTAGGAACATTGCTTTGGGGGATTTGATTATTTTTGATAGTTACTGCCCTAGGAGAACCAGAAAAAAATCTCTCTGTTATTTCTTCTGAAAGCGCTTCTGCTCCCTGAAGTATTCCACCACTGCCTATTGTACTAACACCACAATATTCTGGTTTACTGTATCCACTGTCTGGAGTATTCTTATAGATAACTTGGCGGACCCGAGAGTTAATTCCATCCACTCCTAACAATAGTTTAGCACGAATTGATGTAATTTCTGAGTCAGGAAATTGGGAGGCATTCACACTGCTGCTTTCATTCTTTTCTTGTTGATCATCCCAGTGAGCATAGGAGTTAGTTTCTACTTTCTGATTAGACACAAAATCTGCTCTAACACATTCAAATTCAGACTCAGTAA
Organism: Trichodesmium sp. MAG_R02; assembly: GCA_023356605.1. GTDB lineage: Bacteria > Cyanobacteriota > Cyanobacteriia > Cyanobacteriales > Microcoleaceae > Trichodesmium. Next base: position 16,420 of record JAKQYE010000020.1, read on the forward strand.
CTACATTAAAACAATGATGATTAGCTTTGACCCGCTCAACTGGTAATAGTTGTCTGAGTTGAGTCTGTAACTCGTACCAAGAAATAGAAACTCTACCCTCCCCGTACTTTTGAAAATATTCATCGTATCCCAGGGGAATAGAACGAATTTTTTTCCCGTCCACATTTCTGAGATGCCATTCTGGTGAAGTCTGTTTTTTTTCTGTGCTAGTATTCTGACTTACCTGTGATGAATTGCTTGGTTGATCAATAGTAGCTTTAATGTTATCGTAAGCTTTAGCATCAATATATTTAAGCGCTTTCAAGCCATTGGGTAAAAGACCTATAACCTGACCAACTTTACGGAAAGCCCTGGTTTGGTCGAGAACAATAATATTTTCAATTCCACGTTGGCGTAAACCCAGGGCAGTTGCTAATCCCACTGGGCCAGCACCGACGATCGCTACATCATAGTCAATTTTTGGACTAGAAGTTTCCAGTAACAATGATTCTCTTTGTTTTAGTTTCATAACTTTATCTTCAATAATGACTAAAGCCATTGTAGAATAATATACAGGATTTACCCAGGAACTCTTATCTTTAAATACTGAATAACACCAACTGGCAACTAACACCTAAAATCAGTTTTGGCAACAATACTCAACATTGCTCTGCTATAATCTCAATCATACCTAAATAGCACCCAGCACCCAGGTCTTAACATTTTGTCAGAAATAACTCCCAAACCGAGAAAAAACCTGCCACTTTACGGTATCGTCGAAAATACCAAAGACGACTTACCATACAGCCCCACAGAATGTCAATTAGTAGCACAAATTTATGGAGTCGCCCCGAACACCATCTCAAAGGCAGCAAAGAAGCAACCAAAGCCAAATGTAAACAATTGTTGACCAGAGAAAAAGTATTCAGCTCACTACTGGGCCTAAAGTGGTCAGGATTTACCCATGGCAGCGTCCTGACCGTAAGGGCGAATGGCATTCGCCCCTACATAGATTGGACCTACAGCGCTTTTCAAATTGATGAACTACATCCCCATAACCAAAACCTTGTAGGGACGTTTTGCTAACGCAAAGCTCCGCTAACGCTACGCGACATGAAACGCATTTTTGTTATGCAACCTCCCTACTGTGGTCTACTGACATGAAAACTGCTGTAAATGAATTTGCGTAGTCCTGATCTTCAAAAACAAATTCTTCTAGTCAGAATTTCCTACTTTTTGGGCAATGAGGCGGTCAAGAGAAAATGAACCACCACCATTAAAAAAACAGAATAAATACATAGTTGCGTAGAGTGATGCTGTCTCAAAAGAAGAAACTACAAACCCATCTTCCCGCAGATGAAAATATATGGCTACCATCATAACAAATAATAATGCGATCGCAGCCGGTCGTGTCAGTAGTCCCAAAATGAGCAATATGGCCCCAACTATTTGGGTATAGGCGGCACAGTAGGTTAGAAATGTCGGGAATGGAAAACCCAGTGTCTCAGAAACGACATGAGATGCAAAACCCTCAACATCAGCAAGCTTATCAAAACCATTATGAATAATCATAACCCCAGAAATTACCCGTAAGAATGTCCATCCTATTTGAAATATCAGATTAGAATCCTGATTAGGAGTGAAAATCAAAGATAGGAAATTCAGAGGTTTTTGATTGGTGATATTTGAAGTACTCTTTGTCATAAATTAAACTCCTTTGTATTCAACCTAAAGACTGACTTGTCTTATTTGCATAAATACTTTTTCAAAAATAATTAAGCAAAAAAGAGAAAAAGCTACGTAAATAATCTTTGGATCAACCCAATTTTTTGGTGAAAAATTAGGAGAATTTTTCTGCTGCACCAACTGACTATTTAATTGTAACAAGATTTTAAGAATTAAGACAAAAGTTTAAATATAGCGGTTTTCAAATTGATGAACTACATCATCATAACCAAAACCTTGTAGGGAGGTTGTATACAACATCCCTACTGTGGTCTACCAACATGAAAACTGCTGTAAAGTCTATTTTCTAATCTGAAAAGTATCCCACATTCAAACTTGGAAGGTCAGAGCTTGAGCATATTCCTGTAGAACAAAAATGGGAAGAAAATTAAGTCAAAAGTCAAAAATTAACAGTCAAGATAAGTTAGAACTCAGTGGAATAACTGTAGGTAGGGTATGGGGAGGAAACCCAACCACAATAGAGTGCTTGTTGGGTTTCACTTACTTCTACAAGGGCCTACATTAGTCAAAAGTCAAAAGTCAAAAGTCAGAAGAATGTTTGGATAATTTCTTCAATATTCCGAGAGAAAACTGCTTGATTATACTCCTGTAACTTCTGAAACCCCTGATCTGAAGAAAAATATCTAGCTATTAAAGTTTCTTGTTGAATATAAGTCACAAATGGACGACGCAAAACTTCATATTTGCTAAAAGCTGCTTCTATAGCTGTTATATCATCCCACTGATTTTGCTTGTTAATCTCAGCCACCAAAGTAGCGATCGCTGCTGCATCTCCCGCCAATAGAACCCTTCCTCTATTCCATTTGGGCCGTCCTGGAGCAGAAACAGTGGCATGATGAGTATAATACGGACGTTGTATCATCAGCTCTGGAGTAGATAAAGCCGCCAACTGTTGAATTATCTCTGGAAACCCTGCTTTTTTTAACTCTTCTATAGCAACATCAATTAACTCTTCTGCCGATTTTTCTAGCAATGACTCTAATGGGAAAGCTCCATGGAGGAGATATCCCAACTGACAAGGTTGAGGAAAAAATAAAATGATTCTAGGAACATCGCTTTCGGGGATTTGATTATTTTTGATAGTTACTACCCTAGGAGAACCAGAAAAAAATCTCTCTGTTATTTCTTCTGAAAGCGCTTCTGCTCCCTGAAGTATTCCACCACTGCCTATTGCACCAACACCACAATATTCTGGTTTACAGCAGTTTTCATGTCGGTAGACCACAGTAGGGACGTTGCATGCAACGTCCCTACAAGGTTTTGATTATGGCGATGTAGTTCATCAATTTGAAAAGCGCTGTAAAGACCGATAACCTGACCAACTTTACGGAAAGCCCTGGTTTGGTCGAAAACAATAATATTTTCAATTCCACGTTGGCGTAAACCAAGGGCAGTTGCTAATCCCACTGGGCCAGCACCGACGATCGCTACATCATAGTCAATTTTTGGACTGGAGTTTTCGGGTTTCATGGACTCAAGATTGATAATTACTAAAAATATTATATAGTATATATCTTCATAACACAGGAAATAGAGGATGGGAAATAATTAATTATTTTCGCACAATAATTGATTTTATTTTTTATCAGGACTTATGCAGGCACTCTATATATAGCTTAATTTTATATTGAATTGTCAATACTATAATTAGTGTTTTTTCGGATAAATATTACTTTTAATGTCTATCAAAATAACGTTGCAATTTTTTGAATTAATTTGCTAAAAATATTTAATTATTAGACGATAATGACATGATTATATTAGTTGCAAAAAAACATAAATCAGGACTTACGCAAAGAAACCCGGTTAAGACAGTAAATCATTGTTTTTAACACATAAATATCTACGAGAAACCGGGTTTATCAGTTTACCTGCGTAAGTCCTAATGAATTTTAATTATGTTGTAACTCGTCAATATTTACTTAAATCTCACACAAATTATACAATAACGCTCCTTAGCACTCGCCAAATCGAAAATATTAGCCATAATACAATAAACCGTTATTTACAGCATTTTTCATGTCTGTCGACCACAGTAGGGACGCCCTTATGCAACGTCCCTACAAGGCTTTGGTTATGGCGATGTGGTTCATCAATTTGAAAAGCGCTGTAAAATATGAGTCTTTAAACGCACAAGAAATTGGTGTATAGGTTAAAGAAGAATTGGTTTACTGATACAGCAGCCTATTTAATCAGGACTTACGCAAAGAAACCCGGTTTCTTCAGTAAATCATTGTTTTAACACATAGATATCTACGAGAAAGTGGGTTTGCGGAGTTTGCCTTCGTAATTCCTGATCAATTAAGTCTTCTCCGGATTTTTCTCCCAATGACTCTAATGGGAAAACTCCATGGAGGAAATATCTGAACTTACAAGATTATTGATCAGGACTTAAGTACGGGCACTACACGAGGGTGAGGGCGAATGCCAGAACGCCCCTAAACATGGTATTTCAAGGTTAATTTGCGTAAGTCCTGTTGATATTATTTAGGTGAAAAGACTAAAATCAGAGTAATAGATAAAACTGCTAAAGATAATATAGACAAAAAGATGAGAGCTTTGCGATAAATCCCAGCACTCTCATCAATCACCACATCAAACTTCCGTAGTTGCCCTGATTGATATAACTGTTTTAGGTAATTACTGTCATAACGAGCCATCCGAGCAAAGGGTAACTCTCCTTTAGTACGCTGGGGCAAAATCCGGCAACGTTGATAAGGAACACAATTATAGCCAAAGTGTATTTCATATTCTTCCCCGTCTAACAAGGCATCCACAAAACCTTGGAGTCCTTTTGTTGCCAATATAATAGAGTAGCTAAGTTTTTCTTGATTGTTATAGACGGGGCGTCCTAAAACTCTTTGAATACATAGTTCAACACAACGATAGTTACTGTTGGTCTCATAAATCAGTCGCCGGAATGAGTCTGAAAGCAGTAAACCTCGAATGAAATCCTTAATCGAGATCTGACCATTGCGAAGTTGAGACTCTAAATAAGGCTGTCGATAAGCTTTAATGATTTGCTGCTCGTTGAGAATTTGCCGATAAGCTGCCCCGATGATTCCATCCATCTCTGTGCCAGTGGCTAGGTTATCCAGAGTTTGCTGTCTAGGATATTCATCTCCTCGCACCTCAAATCCTTGAACCCGATGATTTTGGCTAGAGAGTGGATAGTAAAGTAAAGGAATTGTCATTTTAGTTAGTTATTAGTTATTAGTTATTAGTTATTAGTATCTCCTACGGAAGTAGGAGTCTTGAAACACTTAATTTTCTGGCATTGTTTAATCAAGGTATGAAAATTAAAATTGGATAATCTCGAATGTTTGTTATTCAATAGTTTAGCAACTACCAACCAATACAAATGATATCCAAATTTACTAAAGTCCACTTAATTGTCTTTTTTATTATTGGAGATGTCTATTAACCCGCATTCCGCACTTCTTAACATTAAATTAATAAGTTTTATTGATCTATCGTCCTGAATACTCTCCCTGAAAGCTCTATAGCTATAGACATCAATTTTCGCTGTTATAAATAATTGTAACTAACTTTCTCATAAAAAATTAGTTATTGATAAATTTATTGATATTGACTTCTAGAACAAAAATTTTTCGAGCATAATATAAGAGTCTGCGAAATGTCGGTATTAAAGAAAAGAGTCCATATTGTAGGAGGGTTAGATGGCCATTGGCTCCTACACATTGTATGATGATCAAAGGAATCATACTGCTACTTGGCTTTGTTACACAAAAGATTATTAGACGGTAAAAATTAAGAATTGGAGATGGTACAAAAAACTATAGTCAGTAGGTATGAGCAAGAGAAGAGTAAATCTAAGTCCAAGTCCAAGTCTAAGTCCTTGTATCGGCTCAAAAACTGGTCTGAGTATGATGCCTCCTTAAAAATAGCCAGGAAGTATAACTTTTTGGCTGACCCCAGAGGTGGTTCAGGAGTGGCTTAATAAGACAAAAACTGGACCTAGGAGACCATTTACTGTATCTCGTCAATTACAAAAACTGAATATCCTACTGCCAGCTATACCAACTAATGAAGCCATTCATGTGGTAGTAGACTCTACAAATTGCATCTAGGAGGGCAGGAGGCCACCGGAGAAATTATTAGTGGGGTAGTTACTACTAATGATGTCAGTGTCTCCTTTGTATTTTCTGACCTGTTGGATGGAGTAGATGGGATTATAGGCCTAGTGTCAGGAGATGGAGAGTATGACACATATAAGTGTTATGAGAAGACTAGACAATGAGGAGCAAAGCCAACAACTCCACCCAGGAAAAATGCGGTTGATGTATCTGATAGGTCAACTAGGCAACTGTAAATGCCCACCTCATCCCAGAAATGAAAACCTTAGAAGAATCAGAAAAGTAGGGCGCCAAAAATGGAAGCATGAAAGTGGCTACCATCGACGCTCCCTATCAGAAAGCACTATGTTTAGACTGACAGTGCTTTTCAAACAGAAAAGCGCTATAGGGAAGTTGTCAGCGATCGCTACTTTCATGCAACAAAGCCCTACTGCTCTATAAAACTGATACAAAGGGTCTATATTAAACAGGCAGGAGGTAGGAGGCAAAAGGCAGAAGGTGAACTTCAGGACTTCCTGAACGGAAGTGAGCTTAGGGGATTAAAAGTTCTGCTATCTTCGGTCGCCAGAATACTCGTCCCTTCGGCGTCGGGATTTCTCCCTACTACCTCCTGTCCTCTGGCTTATACTTTTCTTTGTTCAAACAATTCCTGCTCGCCCAATTTCTAATAGAATAAAGCAGGCAAAAATTACACCACCTATTCCGCCAATCAGGAAACCAGATGTAAACATACTCCAATCCCGATAAGTTTGCAGGTTTTCTGGCAAAACACCCACTGGCTTACTTGAACCTTGAAACACTGCCATCCCATAAACGAATAGACAGATACTTAAAATTACTACCAACCCAGATGCACTGGCACCTCCAGCTAAAAGAGCTTGGTCAGTATTCCGTAATGGTCCGAGCTTAAAGAACGGTCCTAATAACAGGTATCCATGAGCCATGCCAATTTCCAACCCTCGTGCGATGGCAGATAAACCATTGCGATAAATTGGCAAGTTTCTCACCCAAGTTAGAGTTAGCTGACTGGAATTAATTGGGGTTGCTAGGTTGCCAAACTGGGGGTTGTTTTGGAATGGCTGCACAATACCTGTAACTAGGGATTCGTTATTGAATTGAGTGTCTCCATAGAGAGCCCCGGGATTGAATTTAAGATTACTGAAGACAAATCCACTAGCGATCGCTCTGGACCTGAGACCATGCCAAAAGTGACCCGCCAGTAGCAGACAGGCAAAAATGAGTTGGAACAACATTAACCAGGTACGAGGAGTAATAGTTCCATCAACATTAGTTACCCCCACAGGACCATAAAATGCTGAGGGATAAACTGTATCATTTACCCAGACAAAGTAAGCTGCAAAAAAGCCCATGTAAGCTAGAGCTGCCTGACTGTAAGCAAGATATGCCTCTCCCGACCAAACAAATAACCCTTTAGCCCATTTAGTAGGAGCAGTATTAATATGCCACAAACCTCCCAAAATGCAGATAGCTCCAATCCATATATGACCGCCTACTACATCTTCTAAAGAATTGACAGCAGCCATTCCCTTCAATGTCCAACCATCAGGAGTGATACCTACCAGATACCCGAAGATAACTTGTGGATTGAGAGTTGGTTCAGTAATCAATCGCACATTCGCGATCGCCGGATCGTACAAACCGTTCCCATAAACAGCTTTTACTACCAGCATCAATGCTCCAATTCCCAGTAGTACTAGATGAATGCCAAGAATAGTAGTCATTTTATTACCATCTTGCCACTGATAGCCAAATCCTTTTTCGTCGAGTTTCTCAGGTCCTAGTACGGCATGGTAAATTCCACCAGCTCCTAAAATTGCTGAACTAACTAGGTGAATAACACCAATAGCAAAATAGGGATAAGTATCAATAATTTCCCCATTTGCTCCAACTCCTAAACCCAGAGCAGCCATGTGGGGGAGCAAAATTAAACCCTGGTCATACATAGGTAAGCTAGGGTCTAATCTTGATAACTCAAACAGAGTCATAGCACCTGCCCAGAGTACAATCAAGCCGGCATGGGCAATGTGGGCTCCTAATAACTTCCCAGATAGGTCAACAAAGCGAAAATTACCTGCCCACCAAGAATAGGGTTCTTGGGAATCACGAACATAGTTCTTAACATCAACATTATTGTCTGTGGAAAATCCTAAAAACCTTAATGGATTTGTTGATTGAGTTACACTCATAACTAACTTACTTGACCTCTTGTAGAATTAATAACTCTGCCTTCGATAAAGCTATAACCAGCTGCCCGTAAAGCATGGAATATATGCCCCTGTAGGAAGAAAAAACCTAACCAGAAGTGGGCATTGGCTAACCAGACCCTTGCAGTTAACGCTCCATCAGAACTAACAAATACAGGAAAGCGATCGAAGACCAGAGTCAAGGTTGGTCCATAAAATTCTGTGGGAAATACCAGAGAGTTAACAGAAACAAACAGTGTGGCTACAAATGCCATTAAGCTTACGGCCCCAATACTGTAAGATAGATAGGCTTCTCCTGACCATACCAATATTTTTTTTGCCCAATTAAACGGTACGGTTCTCATATGCCAGAAACCACCCAAAATACATATAGCACCAATCCATATATGGCCGCCTACTACATCTTCTAAAGAATTGACACCAGCTAGCCAGAAACGCCCTTCTGTACCAAATAGGTAGCCGAAAATGGTTATAGGATTTAGAGTAGGATTGTAAATTACCCGCACATTTTGAATCCCTGGATCATATAATCCACCAAATGCCATGGCTTTTGCTACAAGTAAAAAAGCACCAATTCCCAACAATACCAGATGGATACCTAGGATAGTCGTCATTTTGCCTGGATTATCCCAACTATAACCAAAGAAAGAAAATTTTTCTTCTAGCTTGGCTGGACCTTTGAGAGAATGGAAAATACCACCAGCTCCTAAAAACGCCGAACTAATCAAATGCAATACCCCAACTACAAAGTAGGGATAAGTATCTACAATCATACCTCCTTCACCAACTCCAAATCCTAAACGGGCTAGATTTGGTAGCACAATTAATCCTTGTTCGTACATTGGTAAAGAGGGGTCAAAATTCCCTACTTCAAATAAAGTAATAGAACCAGCCCAAAGTACAATTAAGCCAGCATGGGCTACATGAGCACCCAATAGTTTTCCCGAGAGGTTAACAAGCCGAGCATTACCTGCTCGCCAAGGAATTTGCACGTTATCATCAGTCGCGACAGTCATCGCAATTTTTCTCCTTGTTAAATATAATCGAACTTATAGTTTTAACTACAAAGGTTGGGATTTATGGAATAGCTGAAACTAGACTACACTAAGGAGGGAAATTCTACTTTCTGCTTATACAGGTAGGTCTAGGTGTGATATTCTTATACCAATTCACTTTCACATTTATTGATGTCACAAATAGTTGACAACCTTAAATATCAAATAATTTCCTCAAGTTACTGAGCTCATCAAAGTTTTAAATTTTTAAAACCTTAATGCATGAATGTATGACATAAAACAGTATTAGCTATATAGAAATGTGCTATGGCATATTTACACATTTTTTTGTAGACCTTTTCACTTGCCTTACTTTCAGCTATAAGTTGTAGATACCTGACCCCGTAGCGCTATAAAGTTAAAGAAGGTTCCATAAGATATGCCTCGTTGAGCAGCGCGGGCTCGGTTGGCGTGCCATAAATGTCCTAGTAAAGCCAGAAAACCTAATGTGGCATGAACGCTGGCGAGACTAACTCGAGCATAGTTATCTCCAATTGGGCCATAAAATAGGCTAGGATAGACAATTTCGTTCGTGGACACGAATACAGCTACACTGAAGCCCGCGATCGCCAGTGCCCCCAAACTATAAGATAAGTAAGCTTCTCCCGACCAAACTAGTATCTTTTTTGCCCAACTTGTAGGCTTGGAGACAATGTGAAATAGACCGCCAACAATACAAAGTAGGCTTACCCAGACATGACCACCGATAACGTCTTCGAGATTATCGACGCTAGCCATACCAGTTATGGTCCAGCCATTGGGGCTATAGCCAAATAGATAGCCAAAAATTCTCACAGGATCTAGGTTTGGCTGTACTAGTCGTACCTTTTCTATTAGTGGGTCGTAAATACCGCCTAAAGCTGTTGCTTTTATCACCAGTAGTCCTGCTCCAAGTCCTAACAATACTAGATGAATACCTAGAATTGTTGTCATCTTATTGCCATCTTCCCAGTTGTAGCCAAAGCCTTTTGGATCAAGCTGTTTTGGACCTAAAACGGCATGATAAATACCTCCTGCCCCCAAAACAGCAGAGCTGATGAGATGCAGCATACCGATAACGTAGTAGGGATAGGTGTCAATCACCTCCCCACCTGCTTCGATACCAATACCTAATGTTGCTAGATGGGGCAGTAAAATTAGCTTCTGTTCGTACATTGGTAAGCTGGGGTCGAAGTGGGATAACTCGAACAGGGTCATTGCGCCTGCCCATAGCACTATTAAACCAGCATGAGCTACATGAGCGCCCAGTAATTGTCCAGATAGGTCTTTGAACCGGATGTTGCCTCCTAGTAGTGGGGCCCCTTCCTCTTCAGTTGCCTCAAAAGACCAGCCTAGCGATCGCCAAATAGGTACCCAGAAAATTCCTCTGCTATTAGTAGATTCAGCTTTTTCAACTGTGTTATTGTCTTCATTCTCTAATGTTTGCATACAAATTATATCCTCGTCCTGAAGGATATTAGCTTAAGAAACCTCAATAGTAGTCCTCTATAAATGATAAAAAATCCTAATAAAATTTGATCCAATATCAAACTTAGATGCTTTTAAAATCAATCTTTTTTTTTACTTTAGGATATTTTTTACACAGTAAAAATCAGACTACTACTTGAGTTTTATTTTTAATAACTTTATTTCAACATAAATCATAATTTTTATCAATAAGCAAAATATGAATTTTTATTAAGAAGTATGAGTAAGGTCTGCTTATCGGTACTTGAAAAAAAAAGAAAGTAATTATAACATTAAAATTTTATATAGTCAAAGCTTGACATTTAATCAATCTGTTTCCTGATATATCTAGGTTTGAGTCATTTTAGCCAGAACAATGTATTTCCCTTACCCCTCGAAGCTTTGAAGGCATTTTCCTATTTTCCCATTCCCGAATTTAGAAACTAGAGTTGATCCTTCCGGACTTACGCAAAAAACCCGGTTAAGACAGTAAATCATTGTTTTTAACACATAAATATCTACGAGAAACTGGGTTTGCGGAGTTTGCCTTCGTAAGTCCTATCCTTCTAAAAACGAGGAGAGTGTGGCTTCGACTATCTTATAGCAATAATCTCTTTACTCGCAACATGGATAACACAGTCTCCATAGCACCGTTTTTCTCTCCATCCATCTACTATATCCGACTGCTCACAAGATCACTAGATTCTCTGTTAACTATAGCTAACCCATTCAAATGACATCAATCTTTGAGATCAAATCCAGTAGTATCGGTACAATTAATGCCTCGTAGGGGTTTTATTACCAAATCTAAGCCCTCTCCTGCAAGCGAGGGTGACTCTTTACAGCAGTTTTTATATCGCTAGAACACAGTAGGGACCTTCCATGGAACGTCCCTACAAGGTTTTAGTTATGGCGATGTAGTTCATCAACTTGAAAAGCTCTGTAAAAGAGGTAATGAAGCACTTGGGGGTGAGGGTGAGCTGCTTCCAGAGTCATTGCCAATTTTTTTTCTTTGCGGTCGAAGGCAACTCCCATTTCTACTTGATGAGCGATCGCCTTAACAGCATTCTCCATATTATTAGTCATTGACTTTCAATAACAGGACTTACCCAAAGACACTATTAACGAAAAACCAGGAAATAGAATCAAGCCAACCTCACTAAGAATATACACTATATGTAGTCTGCCTGCCTAAGTCCTGAATAAGTCAAAATTTAGATCAAGCATTCATCAACCGTAGTTAGCAGTTACAAACCCTCGGCAATAAACATTTAGAAAGGTATTTAAACCTCTCTTAAACCTTTCGGTTTATAGAAACTAGTGATTTCAACTAAGACTGCTAAAAGCTAATAGCTAGTTAAGTGAATCAGCTTCTAAAGCTTAATAGTAGAAGCAATAAATGCACCACGTTCGGCCATTGTATATAACCCTACATGGTGAGATACTTTCTGTGGATGAATAGCGGTTTTCGGCAAACCTTGCTCGGCTGCCATTTCTGCTGTCAGGTCAAAAGTAGCACAACCTCGATCGTACACAGCCACATCTTTTAAGGTAGGCGCTAAACCATGATTGCGTACTGACAGAATCGTAACAACAAAGTCCATCACACAGATATCAGTACAAATTCCTACTACAACAAGGGCCTCAAGCTTGTTATCATTTATCCAATCCAACAATACATTACGCTGGCTATTTATGTCAATAGAACCTATAAATCCATTAATACAATCCTTAAAAACCAATGTTGCCAGGGGGTTATCGTGTAACCATTGAAGTTCGGGAACGAGCTCTTCTTCTCCCGTACCCTTTTCACAATGTGGTGGATAAGGAGGCTCTGGTTTTCCTGGTTCATGGGTATCTAAAAAGGCTAATACAGGCCAACCTTTTTCCACAAAAGTACGAGCTAGGCGATCGCTTTCCGAGACCATTGTAGCGATTTGTTCGTTTGGCTCTTGGGGGGCTAATGGACCAAAACCAACAGTGCAAAAACCATTAAGTACATCTACGACTATGAGTCCGGTAGGGCGATCGGCTATAATATAAGGCTGTGGATCAATAGGTAAAGCAGCTTGAATGGTTGCTAAATTAGTATCAGGAGTAGCTAGAGTTGTAGTCATATTTATTTTAATCCTTATTTTTTCAAGAGATTTTCTGTCCAAATCGCATCAGTTTTGAATCGGGAAGGACTAATTTTTTGTTGTTACTTATAGTTATTTTAATTTAGATTAAGACAAGTATTTCTTGCTATAACTAAGTTTCAGCAGAAAAAGTTTTCCATTCCCAGGAGGAGAGACTAGGATTGCTATATAACTTTGAAGGTCTACATAAGAAGATGTTTATTTTGATGAAAGCGCTGCCGTGCCTGCAAAAAATCCCAAGAAACTTGGAATTATAATTAAGAATATTTCTAGTTAACCATAAGCCCCAATTCCAAGCATGACGTGCGACTAGCCTCCTTCGGAGGAACTTCGTTAATAGAAACTTGAGCTTCAGCCAAAAGTTTGAAGTACTGAAGTTTATTTTTTTTGTCCTTAATTTTTCTCCAACAAACGGAAGTGTAAAATCCCCCATTGCATATATCCCTGTTCGTAACGTTCGATCCAAGGTTGAATGCTATTTAAAGTTTTATCTACAAATTCCGTTGATGTCAGTTTTACTACTTCATTGTACCTTTTCTGTACTTCTTCCCTAAAACGCTGATAATGGATCGGTACATTTTGCGAAAGGTCAATAAAATTTAATTCCTCAAAACCTAAGTCTTTTAATGTTTGACTGTAAAAGCGGTAAGATCCCATGTCACTTATCCCCAAACGGTCAAAAGCAGGTTGCAATGCTCCTGGGGGACAAGTTTCACTTTCCATGGGGTCGGTAAAAATAAATTCGCCCCCTGGTTTTAAGATTCTCTTGATTTCTTGGAAAACTAGACAGCGATCGCCACTATGCAAAATAGCATCTTGAGACCAAACAATATCAAAAGAGTTATTTGGGTAGGGAATATCCTCAAAGCTTCCTTGAATTATTTCCACTAAACGATCTAAGTTTTTTTCTTGGTTGAGTTGGCTATTGCGTTGATTTTGCAATTGGCTTAAGTTGAGACAACATACAGAACAGCCGTAGGTTTTGGCCAAATACCTAGCTGCCGTTACAAACCCCTCCATATCCTGCTCCGAGGTCAATGACTCGCAAATTTTGGTCTATTTTTTTCATAGTTTGGGCGATAGTTTTTACTGTATTTTAAGAGATCATCTCAGATTTTAGCCAACAGTTACAAACCCCACCCCAGATGGCAGCATACAATTTGTCGGTTTCGGTACCATCATAATATTGTTGAGCAATTTTTACTGCTTCTGTCATTTATCTTCTCCTTAAAGTGGATAGTAAAAAGTTTTTAAGTTATTTTCCTAGTAACCATATCACAAGTTGGAAAGATAATTTTTTTTAAATTAGGACTTAGGTAAAGGTGCTTATTGTAATGAAAATATCTTAACTGGAGCCAAAAATACAACCTAGTATACCGATACTGCCTAATTTCTGTAAGAAGATTCTGTATTTCCAGCCTCCTTATTCCACGAGGTACTGATAACTTAAATGACCATTACTATGTACCACTACCCCTAAATCTTAATTATACATGGCAAAGTTTTTAGTATTGTTTAAGTACTTGAAAAATCTCTACTCAAGTTTAAGTTTTTGACTAATTAGAATTTGCGTATTAAATCCAAAAGTATTGACTCATATTGGTCTTAACCTTTTTTTTTGAAAAAAACGCCTGGTTTTTGCTCCAACAAGGCTGAAAAAGTTAGTATTTTGGGCATTCCCATGGCAGAAAAATAAAGGGACAAACATATCCGACTACCAACCTTTCCCCGACCGGGAGGGTTTAAGGGTGGGTACATTTCCTGTTATTCTGTAGGGACGCCTTTATGCAACATTCCTAGCTACTCTCCAAACGGGAGAGTTTAGGGGTGGGTTCCCTGCTCGTTAAAAGACTTTTTTTTTTAATTCTAATTGTATCAAACCCTAATTATAGTATAATTCATCAAACTATCTAAAGTAACTATAATTGGCCACTTAGTTACACATAAATTACAGAGAAACTTAATTTAATAATGTTTGCAACTCAACCTCGAATCAACCAAAACTTTAATAGCATACCAGATGATTTGTTTGAAGCGATCGCCGACCTAAAGAAAGAATTAAATGCTGTGATTCTAGCTCACTATTACCAAGAACCGGATATTCAAGATATTGCCGACTATATTGGTGACTCTCTTGGCCTTTCTCAAAAAGCTGCTGAAACTGATGCAGATGTAATAGTTTTTGCGGGAGTCCATTTTATGGCAGAAACTGCGAAAATTCTTAACCCAAATAAACTGGTACTTCTACCAGATTTAGATGCAGGTTGCTCCCTCGCCGATAGTTGTCCACCAGAAGAATTTGGCAAATTTAAGGCTGCTCATCCTGATGCCATAGTAGTTTCTTATATTAATTGTACTGCTGCTATTAAGGCAATGAGTGATATTATTTGCACCAGTTCCAACTCTGTCAAAATAGTTAAACAAATACCAAGAGACCAACCGATAATTTTTGCCCCAGATAAGAACCTCGGTCGCTATGTCATGGAACAAACTGGACGAGATTTGATTTTGTGGTCAGGCAGTTGTATTGTTCACGAGACATTCTCTGAGAAAAAGATTGTGCAATTAAAAATAGAACATCCTGAAGCTGAGATTATTGCTCATCCAGAATGTGAACCAAATGTATTGCGTCATGCAAATTATATTGGTTCGACCACTGCTTTATTAAAATATTGCCAAGAAAGCCAAGATCAAGAATTTATTGTGGCAACTGAACCGGGAATTATTCACCAAATGCAAAAGAGAGAACCCAATAAAAACTTTATTCCCGCACCCGCAATGAATAATTGTGCTTGTAACGAATGCCCCCACATGAGGCTGAATAACTTAGAAAAGCTTTATTTAGCAATGAAAAATAAGACACCAGAAATTATGATTCCTGAAGAAACACGACTAGCAGCATTAAAACCTATTCAAAAGATGTTGGAACTTTCATTCACATAATAAAAATGCTCTTCTCTGTCTCAAGAGAATTCTAGCAAATTTTTCCCAATTCCCTAATAACTTTTATTTGTGATTTGTTAGACATAATATGACTGTGATTTAGTCGATTATTTTACAAAAAAATTGGCTTTGTTGCGTCAAGGCTGCTATATAGCTACCGTTAGGCTCCGCCAGCACATCCAATTCCCTTTTATGAAGTTAACTAGATTTCAACTTTGTAACTCTTAAAGGACTTACGCTCGTATAGTGCCCGTGCGTAAGTCCTGTATTCAATAATTTTGACCTCAATGTTGACTGAAGACCCTCTCTTTTTGCCAGGGGGGAGAGGCATTTGGAAAACCAATCAATAAGCGATCGCCCTGAACCAAAGTATGTAGTTTCCAATCATTAGAAGTTTTTGGATAATCACTACGATAATGTCCACCTCTGCTTTCAGTTCGCCATGCAGCACTTTTAAGAATTAAATAACCCAAGTCTAAAATATTGAGTGTTTCTGCTGTTATCCGCAACTGCTTTTCAGCATTAGTTGAATTCAATTTTATGGTCTGATTAGGCAAGAGATTAGCTAAAAATTTAACTATCTCAAAACTTGCTAAACTATCTCGCCAGTGATTAACCTGATATAGTGCCTGACTTAATGACTCTCCTTGACGAGAAATTCCTGCACTTGCCCACATTAAACTTGGTAACATTTGCCGGATAGCTTCTATCTGTTCCATCTCCCTATTCCAATCAGAACTTACCTGAAAAATATCAGAATCAGGTGCCACCAAATTTGGCTCAATTCCAATCTGAGATAGTTGATAAGCAAATACTAAACATTCTAACAAAGAATTGCTAGCTAAACGATTTGCTCCGTGAACTCCTGTACTTGCTGTTTCCCCAATTGCATAGAGTCCAGGAATCGAAGTCTGACTCATTAGATCGCAAGCTACTCCACCCATCCAATAATGAGCAGCAGGAGCAACGGGAATAGGTTCTTGAAAAACATCAATACCCCATTTTTGACAGACATTGATAATATTGGGAAATCTGTAGCGAACGCGGTCTGAGTCAATAGATCGCAAGTCCAAATAAACATGAGCATCGGTAGGCTTGGTAGTATTTTTTTGCAAATGATGGTAAATAGCTCGACTGACAACATCTCTAGGAGCTAATTCCCCAGCCGGATGATACTCAAAGGCAAAGCGGTTTCCCTTCTTATTTATTAGATGTGCCCCTTCTCCACGGACAGCTTCACTAATGAGAAAACGAGGTGCTCCTGGTTTAGCTAAGGCAGTAGGATGAAATTGGAAAAATTCCAAATCTCGCAAAACTGCCCCTGCACGCCATGCTATAGCAATTCCATCCCCGGTACTCACTTCAGGATTAGTAGTTTGGGTAAATATTTGACCGCCTCCACCTGTTGCCAAAACTACTACAGAGGATTTTAACCACTGGATTTTACCTTCGTGAAGAATACTAATACCTTGAACCCGAGCTTTTTGTCGAGCTAACCACAAATTTAATGCTACTGCCTGGGAAATTATCTGAATATTTGGACGTTCTTGAACTTCAATAACGAGTGTATCAATAATAGCTCTACCTGTGGTATCTGCTGAATGAAGCACCCGGGGATGAGAGTGAGCAGCTTCCAGAGTCATTGCCAGTTTTTTTCCTTTGCGGTCGAAGGCAACTCCCATTTCTACTAGATGAGCGATCGCTCTTGCTGCATTGTCCACCATAAACTTTACTGCTTCGTGGTCACATAAACCTACACCTACTTTGAGAGTATCTTCTAGATGCAATTTAGGGTTATCCGAAGGGTCAATAGCAGCAGCAATACCTCCCTGAGCATAGTTACTTGAACCCATGTTTACAGTATTTTTAGTAACTAAGGCGACTCGGAGATGAGCAGGTAAACAAAGAGCCGCATAAAGTCCTGCGGCACCTGAACCTACTACTATAATGTCAAAGTAGGAAGAAATACTTGAAGATTTTAATCTTGGCATCTGTAAAAGTATATTTTGATATAGAATAACTTAGTGTACAACATTTTTTGAACAAGTCTTTTCTTGGGTTGATTTAAGGGAATATTTATAATAGGACTTACCCATGCATATCAAATCACACAACATCTGTAAGAGCTTTCCAGCCGCGCTTGCTCTGAACATGAAACCCCCCTACCAGACATGGCAGTTCTGCCTAAGTCCTGTATAATTAATAGTAATCCCCAATATCTTCTTGAATAATCATTTCGTCTTCTGTTGCCAGCAGTATTTTCCGAATATCCCCATGGGTCCGAAACTTTTGGAGTATAGCTCGTTGCATCACATCATATTTGATTTTTTTCCAGTCACTGCGGTGAGGAAAAGCGTACCCCAGTTTAGCAGATGCTGCTGGAGTTTTTGGTAATCGGATTGTTTCGGCATGGGCAGTGCCAGCAAATTTCTGTGCTTGATAATAATGTTCTGATGTCTGTCACTAGAGACCGTCTAATTCAAAACCTTACAGGGAGAAGTTACAGAAACAACCGTAGGGTTTTTTGTCAGCAGTAAAAAAGTAAATGGTCATAGTTACTAGAAATTAAGTAATCAAATTTTACAAATAAATTGTAGATTGATCAAACTACCATAAAACTCTCAGTCAGTCAAGCAAATAGAAGAGTAAAATTTAATTTATAACCCATGATATTATACTATGATTCTGACTGTAAATAATTTAAGATTTCTACATTTATGTCAAACCAAGTCCGCTTTGCCACCTTTAATGCATCTCTCAACCGTGCCGAAACAGGCCAATTAATTCAGGACCTTTCCACAACAGAAAACGGACAAGGGCAGAAAGTAGCAGAAATTATTCAAAGAGTTAACCCTGATATTTTATTAGTTAATGAATTTGATTTTGACTCAGAAGGAATAGCTACGGATTTATTCCGAGATAACTATTTACAAATAAGTCAAAATGGAGTAGCACCTGTAGAATATCCCTTCGTATATTTAGCTCCTTCTAATACAGGTATTGCTTCTGGTTTTGACCTAGATAATAATGGGGAAATAGTTACAACTCCAGGTGCAGATAATTATGGAAATGATGCCCTTGGTTTTGGTGATTTTCCTGGTCAATTTGCAATGGTTTTATATTCAAAATATCCAATTGTTGAAGAGGGAATAAGAACTTTTCAAAACTTTCTCTGGAAAGATATGCCAGGGGCATTATTACCAGACAATCTTGACACAGTTGAACCTAATGATTGGTATTCCCAAGCAGAATTAGGGGTACTCCCTCTTTCTTCTAAAAATCATTGGGATGTGCCAATAGAAGTTAATGGGGAAATAATTCATGCTTTGGTTAGTCATCCTACTCCTCCGGTTTTTGATGGGGATGAAAATATAAATGGTAGAAGAAATCATGATGAAATTCGGTTTTGGGCAGATTACATTACTCCTGGAGCGGGAGATTATATTTATGATGATAAAGGTAATTTGGGAGGTTTAAATCCTGGTAATTCTTTTGTAATTATGGGGGACCAAAATGCCGATCCAGTCGATGGAAATAGTGTCAATAATGCCATTAATCAATTATTAAGAAATCCCCTAGTTAATACTTCAGTAACTCCTGATAGTGCAGGGGCCGTGACTGCTACAAACCGTCAAGGTGGAGAAAGTGCAAATCAGTTAGGCAACCCGGCTTTTGATACAGCAGATTTTAACGATGCACCTGGGACTTCTGGGAATTTACGAGTTGATTATGTTTTACCTTCAATAGATCGAGAAATAGTTGATACTGCTGTTTTTTGGCCTACTGAAAATGATGTTCTATTTCCATTAGTAGGAGACTTTCCTTTTCCTAGTTCAGACCATCGTTTAGTTTGGGCAGATATCACTGGAGAAAGTCGTAAAACTGTAACTAATATTGAATTTATTGGTAATGTAGAATTCCCAAGTACGTTTGATTTTGCTAGTACAAAAGTAGGCGGTCTTTCTGGTATTAGTTATGATAAAAATCCCGGAATTTATTACTCTATTTCTGATGATGAGAGTGAAAACAATGCTGCCCGTTTTTATACTGTTGATATTGATTTGAGTGACGGTAGTCTTGATGATGGAGATGTTGAATTTACAAGTTCAACTACTCTGTTAAATAGGGATAGAGCACTATTTCCACAAAATAGTATCGATCCAGAAGGAATTGTTTTTAATGGTGAAAATTTATTCATATCTTCAGAAGGAAATTTTAATAATGGTATTGCTCCATTTATTAATGAGTTTTCTCTAGCAGGACAACAATTAAATGGGTTAGGAATTCCAGATAAATTTTTATCTGCTCCAAATATTCCTCAAGGTATCAGAAATAATCTTGCCTTTGAGAGTTTAACAATTACTCCTAACGAAGGTTTTCTCTACACGGCCAATGAAAACTCTTTACTGCAAGATGGTGAAATTTCTACTTTGGACAATGAGGGTACTTCTCGGATTATTAAATATGATTTACGAAACGGAGAAGCTGTTAAAGAATTTCTCTATACTGTTGACTCTATTCCTAATGCTCCAGTCCCAGCAGATGGTTTTGCTGATAATGGTTTAGTTGAATTACTAGCCTTAGATAACAGGGATACTTTACTGGCTTTAGAAAGATCTTTTGCTTCAGGAGTTGGTAATAATATTCGTCTCTATGAAATTCAATTACAAAATACAACAAATATCCAAGATTTTAATAGTTTAATTAATCCTGGTGACCCCAATGGGGAGCTATTTGATGTTGATGCTGTAGCCGAAAAACGACTATTACTAGATTTTGCAGATTTAGGTATTACTTTAGATAATTATGAAGGTATGACATTTGGACCTGTTTTGCCAGATGGGTCTCAATCTTTGGTGGTAGTTAGCGATAATAATTTTAACAATGTTCAAAAGACTCAATTCTTAGGTTTTTCTCTAGATATTGATAGTATTCCTGTTGTCAAGCCTACTAATGAAACCCTTAGTTTAATCAGAACTGAAACTGCTGCTGATGCAGATGACCCTGCAATTTATGTACATCCTAATAACCCCGACCAAAGTTTAGTTATTAGTACATTAAAAGATGCTGGTTTAGCAATTTATGATCTAAATGGTCAAACTTTACAAACAATTTTTCCAATAATTCCTGGGGATGTTCGTTACAACAATGTAGATATTGTTTATGATTTCCAAATCGGAAATGAAAAAGTAGATTTAGCAGTTATAACTGACCGAGCAAATGATACTTTAGCAATTTGGAGAATTGACCCTCAAATTCGTCAGCTTACTAATGTTACTGCTAGTAGTCTTAGCAACCCTGCAACCTCAATTTTTGGTGTAGATGATGGGGAAAAAACTGCTTATGGGTTGGCAACTTATACTAATCCTAATACTGGACAAGCTTATGCTTTTGTCAGTCAGGGAGATGGGGATAAAATTTCTCAGATAGAGTTAATACCTAATCCTGACGGGACAGTAGGTGGATTTACATCACGTATTATACCTTTACCAATTCCAGAAGATCAAGAATTGGAAGATGCACAAGTAGAAGGAATGGTTGTAGATCAAGAATTAGGTGTTCTCTATGCTAGTCAAGAAAACTTTGGAATTTGGAAATTTGATGCTGGGGTTGATGGTAGTACTGAAGGAATTTTAATTGATGAAATTGGTGAAAATTTGCAAGCTGATGTAGAAGGTTTAACTCTTTATTATGCTGATAATGATAATGGTTATTTACTAGCTTCTAGTCAGGGAAATAATACTTTTGCTGTTTATGAACGGGAAGGGGATAATGAATTTATTGGTAACTTCTTTATTGGGGAATTTAACAACATTGATAGTACAGAAGAATCTGATGGTGCTGATGTGATTAATATACCTTTAGGTAATAATTTTTCTCAGGGCTTATTGGTAGTTCAAGATAGTTCAAATGAACTAGAAGTCATTCAGCAAGATCCAGTAGATGGAGAAATTCAAAACTTCAATACAAACTTTAAATTCATCCCCTGGGAAAATGTTGCTAATGCTTTTGAAGACCCTTTGACAATTGACCGTTTAAGTTATCATCCTCGGCAAGTTTCAAACAGTTTAATTAATGGCATTGCCAGTGGTGATACTACCCAAACTTCAACAGTGTTATGGGCCAATAGTAATTCTTCTGGACAAGTAATATTTGAAGTCGCTACAAGTCCAGACTTTAATAACATTGTTCGTACAGTTAGTGCTAACCTAACAAATGCTCCAGTCAAAGTCGAAATCACAAACTTAAATCCTGGCACGGAATATTATTATCGAGTTACCGATCCAGCAGGTTCCACAGAAATAGGAGAATTTGAAACTGCTGCAGAATTAGGGACTCAAAATGGGTTGAAATTTGGAGTTTCCGGAGACTGGCGTGGGGAACTTGCTCCCTATCCAGCTATTGTTAATGCTAATGAAGCAAACTTGGACTTCTTTGTTTTACATGGGGATACAGTCTATGCTGATTTTCCTTCCCCAGGGCTACCAAAAGCACAAGCAGAAACTTTAGCAGAATTTCAAGCCAAATATGAGGAAGTATATGGCGATCGCTTCGGGAAAAATACTTGGGCAGACCTGCGGGCTTCCACATCAGTTTTGGCCATGATCAACGACCATGAAGTTGCTAACAATTTCTCCGGTGGTGCCCCTGTGAGTTCTGATGGTCGTTTTCCAGAAACAATAGGGTTAATTAATGATAGTCAACTGTATGAAAATAGTTTACAGGCGTTCCAAGAATTCAATCCTTTACGAGATGAATTTTATGGAAATACAGGAGAAGAACGTACTGCCAATGAACGAAAATTATATCGTTTTAATACTTATGGCAATGATGCTGCCAGCATAGTATTAGATTCTCGCTCCTTCCGAGACCAAGAATTACCAAATGCTGGAGTAACACCGGAAGAAATAGGAGCATTCCTGACAACTTCTTTTGACCCTAACCGCACAATGTTAGGAAAAGTACAACTAGAAGATCTGAAAAATGACTTACTCCAGGCAAAAAATGATGGTATTACCTGGAAATTTGTCATGGTGCCCGAACCAATTCAAAATTTGGGAACTGTTGGAGGATCTGATCGTTTTGAAGGTTATGCTGCGGAACGGACAGAAATTCTCCAGTTTATTGACGATAATAATATTGATAACGTGGTGTTTGTGGCAGCAAACATCGACGGCACTATTGTTAACAACTTAACTTATCAAAAAGGGTTGGATGGAGAACAAATTCCTACCAATGCTTTTGAAATAACTACTGGTTCAGTTGCTTCTAATCCCCCATTGGGTCCTAGTCTAATTGAGTTGGCTACAGAATTTAATGCTTTGAGTGCAGAAGAACGAGCTTTTTACGATTTTTTACCCGTTGCGAGCGATGGCGACAGTCAGGTTGATGATAAAGATGATTTTGTCAAACAACTCATCAATAGAGGAATATCCCGCTATGGTTATGATCCTATTGGTCTGGAGGATAATTTAGCAATAGCAAATGGTCAAATTGATGCCACCCTTATTCAAGGTGACTATTTAGCTGCTCATACCTTTGGTTGGACCGAATTTGAAGTCGCTCCTAATACCCAACAGTTGCGTGTTATTACTTATGGTATAAAACCATACACAGAGGAGGAGTTATTAACTAACACAGAAGAAATTATTAACCGCCAACCACAGGTAGTAAGTGAGTTTGTAGTTAATCCTATTACTAGTTTGCCAACAGTAGGTATTGATATTGAACCAGAAGTCGTTACTGAAAACCAAAAGCAATATACCTTAACTTTCAATTTAAATAAAGTTGCTCCACCAGGAGGTTTAAGGGTAGTTTGGTCCCAAACTGATTCTGATAATACTCTTGGCGATGTCGCACTTATACCTCAATTAAGTAATGCTTCTAACTTAGAATCTCTTGCTACAGTTGGAGATGAACTGGTCCGTTCTGCTATGACAATAGACCCGGGGGTAAGTAAGGCGACTGTTACTTGGACAACTACTCCTGATGATGACCCTGAAGGTGATGAAATTATAACTCTTGATTTGGTGGAAACAGATGACTATATTGTTGATACCGAGAATAAAATAGATATAATCGTTATTAACGATCTAGCTCGACCTATTGATGAAGATAGGTTGATTGAAGGTGGTTCTGAACCAGAGAATATTATAGGTGGTACTGGTAACGATACTATTTTGGGGTCCGAGGGTGCGGATACCTTAGAAGGTAACAGTGGCAATGATAGTATGGTTGGCAATGAAGGTAATGACGTGCTCTTTGGCCAAAATGGTGATGATACTTTAGAAGGTAGTCCTGGTAATGATTTACTCTTTGGTGAAAATAATGACGATGAAATGAATGGTGGTCATGGTAGCGATCGCCTTAATGGTGGTCCTGGTAGCGATCGCCTTAATGGTGGTCAGGGAAATGATATCCTTACTGGTGGAATAGGTGTTGATAATTTCGTTTTTTCGACAAATCAAGAATTTAAATTTAATGATGTTGGCATTGACGAAATTACTGATTTTGTGGTTGATCAAGATAAAATTGTTTTGGATCGGACTACATTTACAGCTATTGACAATGATATAAAATTTACTACTGTCACTAGTAATATTGATGCTGCACGTACTGATGCTTTAATTGTCTACAACACAAATAATAATCAGTTGTTCTATAATTCTAATGGTACTGGCAATGGTTTTGGTGATGGTCGTGAGTTTGCAACTTTGAGTAATAAGGTATTACTTGATGTTGATGACTTTATGATCATAGAGTAGCTGAAGAGCACATTACAGTGCTTTTCAGATTGAGAAACCACATGGTCACAACTAAAGCCTTGTAGGGACTTTGCATGTAGGGACGTTATATAACAAAAATGCGCTTCATGTCGCATTCGCGTTACGTCCCTATTGTGGTCTACCGAGATAAAAATTGCTTTAATTCGGGAATAACCCAGGTTTCACCTAGGTCCAACCTATGTAGCGGCTTTCTGGCATTTACCCTCAGGTTCAGGACTTTCCTGGGTATAGGTCCTGTCTGATAAAGAAGTCTGCTATGATAGATAGTTGTTATGGGTAAGTTTTGGTAATATCAAAGGTAAAATAATTATGCTTGAGTCTTTTGTAATGGTGGCCAGTGGACCATTAGTGGGTTTTTTCACTAAGGAAGTTCTGGGAAAGTTGGGTAAAGAAGCACTTGAAGATTATGTTAAAGATTTTTTTAAGCAGTGTATTACTGATTTTAAAGATAGGATAGGCGATCGCGAAAAAAAGCATTTAGAAAAAGCTACTGCAGACGCTATTAAAGAATTTTTAGACTTAGTAGAGCAAGAATTAGAACTTGCTGAATTCAATCAAAATAAAATTCAGGAATACATTAAACCTTTCAAAGTATTTCTTAAAAATAAGTTAGTTTCACAAGCTCTTGGTAGCCCATTTCAGAAGGATATTAAAGTTTTAGAGACTAAGAAATTAGTCACAATATGGAATCAAATAAATCCATACTCACCAGTTTTACCAAGAACTTTTAATTGGGAAGATATAGCAACACACTATCTGAAAAAAGTTAAACGTATTAGGTTAAAGTCTAATGAATTACAAAAGATATTAGATTCAGAAAACCTCGATAAACTAGCAAATCAAAATTATGAAATTAGACCAAATTTTGACCTGAAAAAACATCAAGAAGGAATCCGAGAAGAATATGGCAATCTCAAATTAGAGAGTTTAGATACCAGTGGTTATGGTTATAATGAACTTAAATTATGGGGAATGTTTATTCCTCAAAATGTTCGGGAATCTCAAGAATTTATGCCTCAAGTATATGAAATTCCTAAGGAATATATCCAACGATTAAAAGAAACTGAACAGTTAGAAATAGAATTCTCTCCAGAACAATTGGAAAGTTTGCGGCGCAGATATTTAGAACAGCCAGTTCGCTCAGTTATAGAACTAATAGAAAACACTAACTATAAATATTTAGTTATTTTGGGAGATCCTGGTTCTGGCAAGTCTACTTTATTACAATATATCGCTTTAGAATGGGCAGAATTACCTCTCAGAGATTTGCCTTTAAAACCAATTCCTTTATTAATTGAACTACGGACTTATGTGAGAAATCATGAGACTAATAAATGCAAAAATTTTCTAGATTTTCTCGAAAAAGGTAGCGGTGTAACTTGCCATTTGCCTCAACAGGAACTTGATGCAAAATTACAAAATGGTGATGCTATTGTGATGTTTGATGGATTGGATGAAGTTTTTGATCCTGCGAAAAGAAAGGAAATAATTT
>JAKQYE010000200.1 GCA_023356605.1 Trichodesmium sp. MAG_R02
AGTCACAATCAAAGTCGCAACTAAAGTCGCAACCAAAGCCACAACCAAAAATTCCAACTACATCTATACCTAAAACTCAACTCGAAGGCAAAAAAACCAGAAGACAAATATTGATATTAGGAGGTTTAGCGGGAAGCGGGTTTGTTTTAGCATCCCTAACTAAATCTTTGTGGGATTATACATCTGCTGAAAATACTTCTAGTTCTTACCAAGAAAAACCTTTGGAAGATGTTTCTACTTCCCAAGCAACAACATCACCTACCCCTCAACCACAACAAAAAATTGTTACTGTTAAAGTGAACAATACAGGAAAAATAATAACTACCACTGAAGTTAAAGCAAAAGTAATGACAGAAAACTTAGACAATGAAGTTTCTCTAGAAATGGTCAAAATTCCCGGAGGTAGATTTCTTATGGGTTCTCCAGGGACGGAAGCAGGGAGATATGATCGTGAAGGTCCGCAACATTATGTAGATGTGCCAGAATTTTTTATGGGAAAGTATGCAGTTACTCAGGCGCAATGGCAAGCAGTTATGGGAAATAACCCTTCTACGTTTAAAGGTGCAATTCGTCCTGTGGAACAAGTAAGTTGGAATGATGCCACAGAATTTTGTCAGAAACTCTCAAAAATAACAGGTAGAAAATATAGTTTACCCAGTGAGAGTCAATGGGAATATGCTTGTCGAGCAGGAACAACAACACCATTTTATTTTGGAGAAACTATAACACCGAAGTTAGCTAACTATAATGGCAACTATACTTACGGTAATGGGCCAAAAGGAAAATATAGGGAAGAAACAACAGATGTGGGAATTTTTCCTCCTAATAGTTTTGGCTTGTACGATATGCACGGGAATGTTTGGGAGTGGTGTGCTGATGAATGGCATGATAACTATGATGGCGCGCCTACAGATGGCAGTGTTTGGCTAAATGGAAATAAAGATCGATCACCGCTGCGGGGCGGTTCTTGGGCCGTCAATCCTAGTTATTGCCGCTCTGCGATTCGCCTCATCTATGGTAGGCGCGACGACCTCAACCACTCTTTTGGTTTTCGCCTTGTCTGGGATGGCGGGAGAGCTCTTTAACCCTTTTCTCTCTTCCCCTTTTGCCCTTTACCCTGTTTTTCTTTTTTCTTTATTGTCCCGCTAAAGCGGGTCAAAAATTTTTGCCAATCTTATGTAGTATATGTAGTACAAAGTAGGTCTATATTCCCCACTACAAATATACTGTGAGGGTATATTTTGAAGAATCATATTATGTCCGGTTAAATAATTACAAATAAATTAGGAAAATTAGGGGTAGATAGCCATTTTTACTTGAAAAATTTAGGAGTAAAGAGGCATATTTTTTTATTGCTAATTATCCGGACATAATAATAAAAAGTGGATTACAACCTCTATTATTGCTAATAATTATCAATGTTTTTGTAGTATGTATTTTTACTGATAAATTCCATAGTTATTATCAGACAAAGCTTTCAATCCCTAATGTTTATCCTACATTTTGAAGAGTAGAATGTAGGACAAAGAGTGTTAGGCAGAATATCAATCAAATTTAAGTGTAACCGGGACTCACGCAAGTTAACATAAAGACCCCATATGTAGGGGTTTTCTGGCATTCACCCTCAGGGTCAGGACGTGGCAGTGGGAAACTCCTGTTTGACATCCTCCCCGGCCTAAAGCCACCGGGTTTCCTACCGAGCCGTAGCTCCAATGCGGGTTGACATTTCACAGGCTGTCCCTACTTTGGCAGTAATCTTACACTTGCCGACCCGTCCGTTTTTTCTCTCGGTATGCCAACCCGCCACTAATATATTTCTTGCTGCATTTTCCTCTCTATCATGTTTAGCAGCACAATTAAAACATTCCCACCTCACGAATTGATCAATCTAATTTTCCAGGTTTAAATCCACAACAAGAGCAAAATTGAGATGTGGGTTCCCAACGGCTTATGACGGCAAACTGAGAAACCGGGTTTCTCCTAGATATTTATGTATTAAAACAATGATTTACTGTAAAAACCAGGTTTCTTTGCGTAAGTCCTGTCCATTCTAGAAACGTTCTGAATTTTCTCCAGCGGTGTTTCCGAAATAGCTCTTGATAATTTCCCATTCTTAACCATTCCACAAATTTCTCATACTTCTAAAACAATTGTTTGGTTTTCACAGACATTTCAGTAGATAATTTGTAGTTCAGAATTAGTCGGTTTTTTCTTTCCTAGTTTGTACTTTTCCTAACAGCAAGCTAGACTATCATTCCAGACAACGCAGAAACAACCAAACCAAATAGCCTTGCTTATCGGTATTTTTGTTCCAATGTCAGATATATACGGTACTTAAATCTTGCTTTCATAGAATGACAAACAAAGCCAAAAAGTATAATAACATAACCAGTAGAAAAAAATCAACTAAAAAGTCCCCCGCTTATGGGGGAGGCTTTACAGCAATTTTCATGTCGGTCAACCACAGTAGGGAGGTTGCATGCAAAGTCCCTACAAAGTTTTGGTTATGGCGATGTGGTTCATCAATTTGAAAAGCGCTGTAAACCCAATTTTTCGGTAAAGTCTTTTTATTATTTGAACACATTCCCTTTTCAAACTTGATATAATGGATACTCTCTAGGAACTCACTTGTAAATATATTCTACATATCAATAAAAATAGAATTATGGCTATACCAATTATTCAACGTTATTTAATTGCTTTAAGATTATACAAGTGGGTGGGAGTTGCAACTTTTACACTAGCATTAGGTGTTTCAGGGATAGTTGCTTTGCAGCCAGTTCCGAAGCCAAAATATACAATTGTAGGTAAACTAATAAATATTCGTCCTCCTGTATTTTTTTCTGAGACTGGTAGTACAATTCAAGAAAAAGCTACCGCAGTTAGCACAGATATGTTGCTAAATGATGAAGTTAGACAGGCAGTAGCAGAAAACGTATTGGTCGACTCAAAAAAGTTGATAGAGGCTAAATTAGTATTCAAAACCAAAGAAAATATATACGCAGCATCTTACGAAGATACAGATTTAGAAAGAGCTGTAAGAGTCGTAGATGTAATGATGATAGAAATAGTCAAGCAAAGCCGAAAAATCAATGCTACCTATCAAAAAACTATTATTGATGAAGTCAAGAAACGTTTGCCTGCAGCAATTGAAGAATTGAGAAACGCTCAACAAGAACTACAGAAATTTGAGAGAGAAGAAGAAGCTTTATTGATAACATCAAGAGCAAGTGCTTTACCAGGAGAAATCGCAAGTAGCCGACAACAACAAACTCAGCTCAACTTAGAATTAGAAGGGGTAGAAGCTCAAATTAATAGTTTAGAAAACCAGTTAGGATTAACAGCAGATCAAGCTTATATAGCGCGGGCACTCGCTGCCGACCCTATTATAGCAAATCTCCGAGTGCAGTTGTATCAAGTAGAAAATCAGTTAGATAAATTATTATTAGATTTTACAGAACAATATCCACCAGTAGTTGAGTTGCGTAGGCAAAAACAAGTTGCAGAACAACAACTACAACAACGAGCTGCAGAAGTTTTAGGAGGCAATGGTATTGCAGCACCATTGAGACAAGTAGATCAAATTAGAGTTGATGCTTCCTTAGACCCTACAAGACAACAGTTAGCAGAAGCTTTAATTACTCTAAAAGCTCAAAAGGAGCAGTTACAACGACAACTACAAACAACAATTGAAACTGAGGAAAAATTAGAATTTGAGTATAAAAATATTCCTAATAAGCAATTAAAATTGACTCAGTTGCAAGAAGAAGTTGCTGTGAAAAAGTCTCGTCTTGATAAGATGCGAGCCACTTTAGAAGATGCTGAGGCAGCAGAGGCAGAGATAACCAGCAGTTTAGCTATTTCTCAGAAAGCTTATCTTGCTAAGAAAGATGAGCCTGGAGAAAAAAGTATGCCTTTTATGATGGCAGTAGGGGGATTAGCAGGTATAGTTCTTGGTGGAGGTTTAATTTTTGTCTTGGGGATGCTTTCTGGCAAATTCTATTCTTGGGAAGAAATTAAAACAGCTTTAAACGAAAAAGAAGTGCCCTTATTGGGTTTGTTGCCTGATGTGATGCTTTTTGACTCAAATATGGAACTGGAAAGAATGCCTTTGTTGCTAGAGCGTAACTCACCTTATCTAGAATTCTATGAAAAGTTGCGGACAAATTTACACCGTCAGGGAAGTCAACCTCCAAAAGTTCTCGTCTTGAGTAGTGGAGTGAAAGGAGAAGGGAAAACATTTTGTGCTTATAATTTAGCGATCGCCGCTGCACGAGCAGGTAAACGAACACTTATCATTGAAGCAGACTTAAGGTCTCCATCAGAAGCTCAGTCTCTCAACATTATTCCTCATCCATATAGCTACCTTGAACCACTTCATTATTATGGGGATATTAATGATTGTATTAGACAAGTACCAGAGATAGAAAATCTTTATATGATACCCAGCCCTGGCGTTATCAAACAACCAGGAGGTATCATAGAATCAAGTGAAATGCAAAGGTTACTTTCAGATGTGCGATATCGTTTTGACTTTGTCATCCTAGATGCCCCTTGTATGACTCAGAATAATGATGCTTTTATCCTAGAGCCCCATACTGATGGAATGATTATTGTAGCTCGACCCCATTACACCATATCAGGGATGCTAACAGAAGTTATAGAAGAGCTAACAAATGATGAAGAAGATGAAGAAAGTCAATCTGGTCCCAAGTTTTTAGGAGTTGTTGTGAACGGAGCAGATCTTCCTGTAGTTTTTCCATTAGAAGCACTGGATAATTTGAATATCTCTGAGTCACACTCACAGATAGCTGACTCACCCAGACCTATAATAGGACCATCTACAACAGAAGTGACAACAAAAGTATAACTATAATGGATACCTGATAAATTACAGCGCTTTTCAAATGGAGGAACTACATCGCCATAACCAAAACCTTGTAGGGACCTTCCATAGAACTTCCCTACTGTGGTGGACCAACATGAAAACTGCTGTAGGATATATCTGAGTGATTCTATCCTTATCAAGACTTACGGAGAACCACTATATCTAGTAGGGGTTAACAGACGTTAACCCCCAGAGATGGCGTAGATTTTCATTTGTGTGAGTAAGTCCTGCTTATTTTAATTGTGACTATGGGTGACAGCAGAGAAAGTGGTAAAAAAAAGAGGATTACAGCGCTTTTGCTGATTGAAAAACCACATTATCATAAACAAAACCCATTAGGGACGCTGCATGGAACGTCCCTAGGACTGTTTACCCCAAGGATTATCTTAATTTTTAATCCCTTCTACTCCCCAACCAGGACCTTTTTGTGCAGCTCTCAAAATAAATGCCCCTATCTTTTCTACTTCTTGTTGAGACATCCAATTGTCAGTAATTTGACGACAGAAAAGTGTATTACTAGTGCCATCATATATCATCGGGTCTCTCAAGAAAGCAACTAAGTTATTCAAATTATCTCGCGGAGGCGTTGCACCCTTTAGTGTTGCCAAGGATAGAGATACTGAAGGGTTAACTAAATTTGCTCCTCCCACATGACAATTTAGACAATTTTTAGCAAACATTTGTTTACCCTCAGATAAATCTTCAGCAGAAAACTTCTTTAGTTCACCTTGCTCATTTAATTTAATTTCTACTGGTATTTCTGCATCCAAATACCTTTTGACATAGGAATCTATAGCAGCTTGAACTGGTTGAGTATCAAAAAATATTACTTGAACAACAATTAATATTGTTAGTAAAAAACGAATCAGTAATGATTTATTCAACATGATACTTTTATTACCTTGGTAACTAAGTAGGTGGCTTTAATCATCCACAAAATAGTAAGGTCAATCTTATATCAAATATAAACAACTGATTTTAGATTAGGGTTTAATCAATAGAAAACTCCCATAAAAAAACAATAATCTAAAATCATCAATCAATATTTTCAAGAAAAAGAATTTTAGCGGAAGATTTTACCGCCTCCCCACTGTTTACCTTTGACCTTAGGTTCTATAAGCATAAAACCTGCCAGGGAATATAAATCATCCTCAGTGAGATTTCTCATTTCTGGGTAAATATCAGCACTCTTGAGACTTGGGTGTAGTTCAGATATCTCCTCGAAGCCATCATAACTAGTAGGATTTTTCATGTAGTCTATGAGACCTAATATGTGATTTCGTGTTGGATAAGCTAATGATAAAGCGTCTAGGTCTAGAGAAACATCAGGATTTGTTTTGGTAATTCCTCCTGCATGACACTGAGCACAAACATCATTAAACAGCCTTTTCCCCTTTGTGTATTCCTTAATACTAACTACAACTTCTTTACCATCATCATCCAGAGTTAAAGTACGGGTTTTATCACTTAATTCGGCTGCAGTGGAAGTGTTGATGAACGTTTGAAACGTCAGAAATAATATAAAAACCGCAGCTATCAAAAATTTTTTCAAGTTTCTTCTCCTTAAAACTGGCAAGTTAATCAAACAACACAGATGTGTTGATTAATGGAAATGCTTCCGCAGGAACCTGAAGTAACAAAACTTCAGATTTATTAAATATTTATCTAATATTTATTTATCCGTGTTTAGGTGTCAATTAGTCAAGTATTTAACAAGTTTTATTATGAATCAGACTCTTGTTGTTGAGCTAATAGATGAGACATGATTGCTTTAGCATCCTCTAAGGCCAAGCGAGTCTGAGAATGCTTATAAGAAATTCTCATTTGGTCACAAAGACGAAGTACTTCATTTACATGGACATTAAAGTCTTCCGCTATTTCTTCAATTGATATATCTGCAAAACCCATAACATTTTGTTACTCTATTAAAAATTGTTACTTTATTAAAAAAAATTATTTACAGTAGTACAGAGGGCGGTTAATAGGACTTACCAGTGGACAATAGAATTAAATATAGGTAGGCAGAGGTTTTGAAGTCAAAGAAGTATAAATTCTTAATAAATGTGGGCTTTAGCCATTTTTAGGTAATTGACGCGACCCCCCGGCCTAGAGTTAGATTTCCT
The DNA here is from genome assembly GCA_023356605.1 of Trichodesmium sp. MAG_R02. Lineage (GTDB taxonomy): Bacteria > Cyanobacteriota > Cyanobacteriia > Cyanobacteriales > Microcoleaceae > Trichodesmium. The sequence goes on from JAKQYE010000200.1 coordinate 7,012, forward strand.
AGGTCATGGTGAGTTCCACAAGCATTTTTTTATCCCAGAAAATTTGTAAGTACCATTAGGATATTCTCTTCTCAAATTTAGTCAAAGTTAAAATTTACAGGGTAATTAGCAATTGGCCCCTTTTGATTCGTGCCGTGGAAAAACTCAGAATTTAACCTTGAGGTGTAGGTTGAATTTTATGATCAGTTGTTGATAAATTATGTTGGTCTACCTGAAAGTGTAACTCTGTTTCTAATGATTCATCAGGAATCAACTTAACAGGATGAGGTTTATGAAGGCGAATTAACTGAGCTAGAGTTTTCTTCAACTGGTTACGAGATACAATAGCATCTATAAAACCATGCTTCAATAGATACTCAGAGGTCTGAAAGTTTTCGGGTAACTTTTCACGAACTGTTTGTTCAATCACTCGTCGTCCAGCAAAACCTATTGTGGCCTTTGGCTCGGCAACAATAATATCTCCAAGCATGGCAAAACTTGCAGTTACACCACCTGTAGTTGGATGAGTTAAAACTGGAATATATAGTTGTTTAGCTTCCCGATGCTGTTCTAGGGCACCAGATATCTTGGCCATTTGCATCAGGCTCAACACACCTTCTTGCATTCTGGCTCCACCAGAAGCACAAATAATTACTACAGGTAAACTTTCTTCAGTGGCCTTTTCAATTAATCTGGTCAGTTTTTCTCCCACAACTGAACCCATACTTCCTCCCATAAATCCAAAATCCATAACTCCCAAGGCTACAGGTTCAGCTTCAATGTGGCCCGTACCTGTTTGTACCGCATCTAGAAGTCCAGTTTTGGCTTGATATTCAAGGAGTCGATCACTGTATGGTTTGCGATCGCTGAATTTTAAAGGGTCTGTCCCTCTGAGTTGTTCATCAATTGGTATCCAGGTATCAAGGTCTATTAACTGCTGAATCCGTTCTTCACTAGATACTCGCATATGATGTCCGCATTCTAAGCAAACCATTTGATTTGCCTGGAGGTCTTTTATGTAAGTTAGAGTACCACAAGCTTCACATTTGATCCAAAGTCCATCAGCAATTTCTCGCTCAGGTGTCTGTTGAGAGCCCTGGGCTGGTTTTCTACGATTTGCAAACCAATCAAATAGAGACATTAAAATGTTGTTAAATTAATTATTTAGTGATTATATTTTTGGTGAACCTTGCCATTGTATACCTAGTCAAAGAATTTCAGTACTACAGGCTAAGGTTAGAGCAATAAAGCAAATTCCGGAAATATACAGTAACAATTTTTCATATGGTCTGAAAAACAAACTCAAGAGCAAAGTCCAAAAGTGCGAACGGTACTCCTGTTTCACCCAATCTCTCCATCACCCTATCCCTATTTTACTCAAAAACCATTATCCTAGCAGGACCACCAAATCCGGATTAGAACCAATGAAAAAAATATTAAGGTAAGTGGATAATATATCACTACCCCAGATAAGTGTTAAACCTGCCCCCATCGCCAAAAATGGTCCAAACGGCATTGGTTGTCGTCGATCTAGCAAACCTATAGCGATCGCTGCCCCCCCAACAAATGCTCCCATAGCACAGGCCAGAAAACAAGCTAATAATAAATACTTCCAGCCTAACCAAGCCCCTATCATTGCTGCTAGTTTAGCATCTCCTCCACCCAGAACCGTTTGCCCAAAAGTTATGGAACCCAATATAGATATTAACTCAAGAAGCCATAGACCAACTACCGCTCCCATAATACCTATCATTAAAGAATTGACTAGACTATTGACTTGAAAATTTTTATCTAACGTGGTAAGAATCTGAAAAGATAAACCCAAAATTAATCCTGATTGGGTGAGAGGATTAGGTAGAGTCATAGTGTCCAAATCAATCATAGACAAGGCCAGTAGCCAACTAAAAAAAGCCCAATAGCCCAGGGTAAAGATAGTAATTCCAAATTTCCCAAAAACAACTAAAAATAGTAAGGCTGTGATTAATTCCACTACTGGATAACGGATAGAAATAGGACTACCACAATGACCACAACGTCCGCGCAACCATAGCCAACCAAATATAGGGACATTTTCTGTGGGTTTTAATCGACTATAACATTTGGGACAGCGAGATGGAGGCCAAAGAATAGATAATCCTGCGGGTATCCGATAAATGACAACATTGAGAAAGCTGCCAATGGATGCACCCAAGGTAAATACAATTAGAGCTAAAGCCCAAATTCTCAGGAAGTCCATATTACTATAGGGTAAGTCATTTCAGTTATCCGTTATTAGTATATCTAGATTCAGCCAGAGGCTGAAAATAGGGCATGTTCCAAATATATGAAGTAAAGATATTAACTATCATTTGTTTCTAGTGGAGATATCTGGCTCGCTTTAGAGTTTACCTGATCAAGGTGGAATCTACTGTCTGTATGGCCAATTTTTTTTTCATCCCCATTGACATCTCTCGGCCCTGATCTTACGAGACAGGGTGGGATTGACACTTCATCGCTGTTAGGGGTTTCCTGCTTCATAGCACCAGCATATGGGAGATTTACTCTCTTCTGGTCAAAAGCCCGCGACCCAGACTGAGACTGCTCCTCCCCCTGCCAAAATATTTTCTGCCAACATTTAGATAAATGGGAGGCTATTAAACTTATTTTTTTTTGTCAACAGTTAAAAGTTATCTCTGAGTAAGTTTTAACTTTAAGCTGATGCTAAGGTTTGGGCTTATCCCTTCCGTTTCCCGCAACTCCTCGGACTCCAGGAGCTTTAAGGACTCAATACCGTAGGGCCCTATCTTTTATATTTGTTCTTGGGTCTACGTCATGCCTCGTTATTATACCGCAGTGGGGAGAATTTGGAAGTTCTTTTGGATCATTCTTTGGGGACTTTTTTTACCACAAATTGAGAATCAAAAAACCCAGAATAATATTTTCAATCAATGTCCCATTGAATTCCATTGATTGACCATCGATTCATTTGAGGCCAAATCAAAGATTAGATTAAGACGTGAAGCTTTTCGACAATTTAGCTAATTAATCAATAAATTTTAGATTCAATTAATTCTAAAGGTACAAAAAATTCACCTGGTAACAAAATTGGCTGTTGGGAAAATATTAGACCAGCTCGATAAGTAATGGGACTAACAACTACACCGAGGGGACATCTAACTTGGTCGGGATGGGTTTCCAGATAAGTGCGATAGAGTAGTTTTGCTATTTTCTGTAGAGATGGAGTTAGTAATAGGGCAATATTTGAATTTACATACTTTACTGGTTTTTTTTGTGTAGTATTTACCACGAGAAATCCTGATAGATATTTATAGATGTATTTGCTACTATGAACAACCCCAGTATGAGCAAGGGTAAATCCTATTATTGAAGGTGTGGGATTAATTTGACCTAAATAAACTCTAAAGGTTTACGTTTGTTGAGCCCTTTATAGCGGTTTTCAAATTGATGAACTACATTATCATAACCAAAACCTTGTAGGAACGTTCCATGGAACGTCCCTACTGTGGTCTACCAACATGAAAACTGCTGTAAAAGGGTAACTCTGATACTCATAAAGGTTAAATTCCTTCCCGCGCGGATACCCTGTGAGGACCTAGTCCCAGATTTCAGAGATTAGTAAGTGCTGTCTTTCATTCCCTGGCCTGAAAGCGGAGTTTGGGTAATGTTGGTCCAATCCTCTGCCAGGAAAGTTGATTCTGGTTATTCAGAGGGAGAATATATAGTAATTCTGGTTAAGATTGAGGCCAGGTCTTCTTGACTTTAAAGGGTTTCTGCTGAAAAAGTCTCCCATTCTTATTTGGAATGACTATAGTAATACGGGTCGGGACTATAGACAAGGGAAAGGCATAGATACCCCTGAGCCAAAAAGGTACACTCCGCACAATTGGATTCAAAGGCCTTAGTTGCCTTCGTATCTATTTGGGGATAGGGCCATACTAGGAGGCTAAAATCAACGTGAAATGATATCAGGGAACGAAGTAACACCTTTCTAAGTCTTATCTACGAGGCGGGTTAATTCGGACAAGGTACAAAGGGTGTTATTTATTTAAATTTAGCTGAGAAGGTAATTATAGTCAATAATTAACGTTTGGCTTAATTCCTAAGAAAAGGGAGGAAACTCTAGGATTAGACCAGTTGAGTTTCTCCCCCTAAGATTTTTAGTATTATGGGTCAGTTAATAATCATATACATTATTACGTAAAAAACCAAAACAAATTTTTGTTGAGAATATGACATCAAAACTTCCTATAATAATGATTGGGGCACAAAGATCGGGGTAAATAACAGCTTGACAAAATCTATGATTATCTCTTATAATCTATGATTATCTTGTAAAACTTATGATGATGACTAATAGATTCATTAAGATAGGTGCAGCAGCAGAACTATTAGGAGTGTCCATTGATACGCTCCGAAAATGGGAATTATCTGG
>JAKQYE010000201.1:0-5788 GCA_023356605.1 Trichodesmium sp. MAG_R02
TCTGTGTATTTCTGGTTGACATAATTCTGCAACCATGTTTCTGAGACCTGCGCCACTCTGGCAATTCCAGCCAGGGGTATCTTCTCAAGTAGCATTTGGTCTATCACCTCTTGGGTTGATTGGGTACGCTCTGAGACTCTTGTCCACTTGGGATTTTCCACAAATTGACGACCACAGTCTAGGCATTTGTGATTCTGTCTACCATGACGGGTTTTACCATTCTTGACGACTGCTATTGAATTACATGATGGACAGGGTGGCTTGGGGTCTGACATTAAAATGCATCTCTCTACTACTGTTACCCTATATTTTCCTCTATCCTTTCCTTTTTAGCACTACCAAAGAAAGTATAATATGTAGTAAAATCAGGTATGCTAAACAATTATATTTTTCCATGATACCTCATTTATATTCAAAATCATTTAGAATTAGTATAGGAGTACTTAACGGTAAACTTTCTCTCAACTAAAATGGGAAATTTATCAATTACATCCTAATAATCCTTATTCAACAGATATCAATATAAAACCATGAACTATACTTATAGATTAGCAACTCCAGAAGATAGTCAAACAATAGCACCCCTCTGGGCCGAATTTGCCACTGAACGAGCTAATATCGACCCATCAATGAAACTAAAGCCAAACTTTGATTATGAAAAATATGTTAGCTATCAACTCCATAAACCTCTATCATATTGTTATATTTGAGAAACTCAAACTAACAATAAAACTCAAATAGTTGGCTGTATATTTATCTATTTCTATGATGAAGCACCTCCTCCTACTTTACCAGCAGAATTTTTAGAATAACAGGAACTAGAAAATCCATTTTTACCTCGGCGTATAGGTTCAGTTTTAGGAATGTACGTTCAACCAGAACATCGTCAATCAGAAAATATTCAATTACTAACAAATATCGCAATAAAGAAAGCACAAGAAATGGAAGTCAGTGATATTGATTTATTAATTGCTGCTGATAAAAAGGGTATTCAAGCACTATTAAAGCCCTTAGACCTTACGCCCACAGCGGTTCAATTCAGCAAACATTATGAAATTTCACTTAATACTAAATCACCTAATTTACACCCTCCCCATCCAGAATTAGATATACCAGAACCACCATTACCAGGTGCAATTCCTTTAAGAGATCCTAAAACTAATGAACTGGTCTACAATAATCAAGATAAACCTGTATTTATTTATCCAATTACCGATGCTAATGGACAGTTAATTAAAACATCAAAAAACCTACCTATTTATCCTATTCCCTTGCGAGACCCACAAACTAAAAATTGGATATTTGATGCTGATGGAGAGTTACTAGTAAGTCCGATTTTAAAGGATGACAAAGGTAAAATATTTGAGCATCAAGGTATGGTTCAATTTCATCCTCCCAGCTATAAAATGCAGGGAGGAAAATTAGTTTTAGAAAAAGATGATTCCGGTAATTATCTTTTTCTTAATGTGGAACGAGATGGTCAAGGTAATATTGTTTTATCACCAGAAGGTATACCTATTTTTCAACACAATTCCCTCACTTAAATACATTTATTGTTAAGCTAAATTTCGAGTCTTCTTTGATAAAAGTAGATTGCTTCTATCTACAGGACTTACGCAAATAAACCAGGTTTTGACAGTAAATCATTGTTTTTAACACATAAATATCTACGAGAAACCGGGTTTGCGGAGTTTGCCTGCGTAAGTCCTGATCTACTCGCTGCCACCCAAGCCCTAGCTAGCTGAAGTCGCCCTTATAAAAATTTACGCTTCCCAATTCAACTCAAACCAAACACAAACAAAAAAACCATGACAAACACAACAACTATCCCCCAATACTACACCCAAATTAAACCTCTAGCTGAAAAACTGCAAAGATTTATCGAATTAGGCAGTCAATTAGGCATTTTAGTAGACCCCAAAAACTTGACCTTAACCGTATATCGCGCTTCTGAGGAACCAATAGTTTTAACCAATGAAGATACATTGACTATCCCGGAATTCTTACCTGGGAGATGTAGGGACGTTACATAACAAAAATGCGTTTCATGTCACGTAGCGAAACGTCCCTACATTTGAAATACAGTTAAAAGTCTCCTGCTAAAGCAACAACACAACGCTCACAAATTGTGGGGTCTTCTGAGAAGTCACCAACATGAGTAGAATAATTCCAACAGCGATCGCATTTCTTACCATCTGCTTTGACTACTCCTATACCCAAAGAATCTGATATAGATTTATATTCGAGATTACTTAAAGATTCTGGAGATTCTAATAATTCTACTTGAGAAGTAATAAATAGATAACGTAATTCATCAACCCCATTACCAGGAATCATAGCTTTAATATTATTAGGTTGTTGAGGTAAAGTTTCTGTTTCTACTACTTGTGGTTCTGGAATCGATTCCACTTTTTGGGGAGGCACAAAAACTCCTTCTGGATATACTAAAGTTGCCGACTGTTTAACTGTATCGTCAGCCATTTTTTTATTTTTAGGTAATAAAGCTTCTTCACCTAATATATTTTCAGTAGTAAATTTGATTTTTTCTAAGAAACTTTGGCGACTTTTAGTAAATAACAAATTCTGAGTAACAAAGCGAACTGTGTAGATAAATCCCACTAATCCTAGGATATAATTTACTACGGGTATTTGGTTAATTGTTGTTACTACCGTTACTGTTAGTTTCATTAATAACAGTAATGCAATCAGGAAAAATACTCCCCCTAAAGCCTTTTGATACCCACTAAATAATTTGCTCATAGTGTTATAAAAACCCGATAAAAATTCTTTAGTTTTATCAAAATTATCAGGAGATTTTTGCGAATTATTAGTAGTTGTATTTTCGGTGTTTTCCACTTCAATTTCGATTTTTGCTTCCAGAAAGTCTGACTTACTTTTTTCAGCTTTAGCAATAGGATTAAAAGCTTGAATTTGCTCTCGTAACTTAGTATCTTTTACATACAACAATACCTTAGCTTCTAGAGGTGCACCGATCGCCTTTTCTGCCCGCGCTTTTTCCAGCACTTTGTTAACCTCAGTGCGAGTTTTTCGTAACTCCTCCCATAACTTAACCAACTCTGGGTTATGCCATTTTTCCTCCAATTTTACCCACCCAGACTCAAATACAGATTTATAGGCAGTCGGATAAGGAAGATTTTGCCAAATATCTTCTGCCATATGGGGCAAAACTGGAGCGATCGCCTTTGCCAAACTTTCTACAGCGACAACTAAGACTGTCTGACAACTGCGTCGTCTGAAAGCATCAGTCCCACTAATATAAAGTCGATCTTTAGCAATATCCAAATAAAAATTAGATAAATCAACCACACAAAAATTTTGAATTGTTTGGAAAAAGCGGAAATACTGAAACTTATCAAAACCATCTTGAACTTCAGCAAACACCTCCGTCATCCGATGCAACATATAACGGTCTAGTTCTGGCATTTCCTCATAAGCAACAGCATCTTTTGCCGGATCGAAATCATGGATATTCCCCAACAAAAACCGCGCCGTATTTCTAATTTTGCGATAAATATCTGCTATTTGCTTGAGAATATTCTTACCTAAAGGTACATCAGAAGAATAATCTACAGAAGAAACCCACAAACGCAAAATATCTGCACCATAAGCAGGTTCTTGTTTTTGATTTTTCCCACCTTCAATAACTATTACCGGGTCCACCACATTTCCCAGAGACTTACTCATCTTCCGACCATTCTCGTCAAGTACAAAACCGTGAGTCAAAACAGTTTTATATGGTGCCACACCATTAGTAGCAATACTAGTCAGCAAACTTGACTGAAACCAACCGCGATGTTGGTCAGAACCTTCCAAATATATATCAACTGGATATCTTAACCCTTCCCTTTGTTGAGCAACTGCTGCCCAAGATGAACCAGAGTCAAACCAGACATCCATGGTATCCGTTCCTTTGCGGTACTTCTCAGCATCTTGGCGATAGGTTTCTGGTAAAAGTTCCTCCACCGACATTTCCCACCAAGCATCAGAACCTTTTTCAGCAATAATTTTTTGCACATGAGCAACAGTTTCCTCAGTTAGCAAGGGTTCCCCAGTCTTTTCCTCATAAAATACAGGAATAGGTACACCCCAACTTCTTTGTCGAGAAATACACCAGTCAGAGCGATCGTTCACCATTGGAGTAATGCGGTTTTCTCCTTGAGCAGGTATCCAGTTAACTTCAGCGATCGCCTTAAGTGCTTCACTGCGGAAACCTTCAACAGAAGCAAACCATTGTTCAGTTGCTCGGAAAATGGTAGGTTTTTTAGTGCGCCAATCATAGGGATATTTATGTTCGTAAGCTTCCTCTTTCAATAGAGAATTAACATTTTGCAGTGCTTCAATAACAGCAATATTCCCTTCTGCCAAAACACTTAACCCCGTAAACTCTCCGGCTTCAGCAGTAAATTTCCCATTGCCATCCACAGGGGACAAAATTTGTAAACTATAACGTTGCCCTACGATATAGTCTTCCTGACCGTGACCGGGAGCAGTATGAACTAAACCCGTGCCTGACTCAGTAGTAACATAGTCCCCACCAATAACAATTTTACTTTCCCGGTCAAACAGTGGGTGTTGGTAAGTGCAGTTTTCTAAGTCTTCACCTTTAACCGTCGCTACAGGTGTTAAAGTTGTGCCCAGAGTTGCTGATAAACGTTCAACTGCTTCTGCTGCAACTATAAATAATTTGTCTTTCCCCATTGCATAGTCAGCATCAGGTTTAACAACAGCATAATTAAGGTCTGGGTTAACACTAACTGCCAAATTCCCAGGAATAGTCCAAGGTGTTGTTGTCCAGATGGCCACCCAGAGTTTTTCTAGATAAGATTCGAGAGATTTTTCAACTGCTTTTGCCAAGTTAGTGATTTTAAAAGCAGCATAGATACTCCGAGACTTGTGACCTTCCGGATATTCCAGTTCTGCTTCTGCAAGAGCCGTTTTAGAACTCGGACTCCAATGTACAGGTTTGAGACCACGATAAATGTAGCCTTTCAAAGCCATTTTAGCAAATACCCCAATTTGAGCAGCTTCATATTCTGGAGAGAGAGTCATGTAGGGATGTTCCCAGTCTCCCCAAACTCCATAACGTTTGAATGACTCACGCTGTTTGTCTATAGTTTCCAGAGCAAAATCTCTAGCTTTGCGACGTAATTCTATGGGTGTAAGTTTTGCCCTTTCTGCTGATTTAATATTTTGAATAACTTTTAATTCTATGGGTAAACCGTGGCAGTCCCAACCAGGAACATAACGCACTTTTCGTCCTTGGAGGACTTGATAGCGGTTGATAATGTCTTTAAGGATTTTATTCAGGGCATGGCCAATATGTAGGTTGCCATTAGCATAAGGTGGGCCATCATGTAGGGTAAATATGTCCCCTGGGTTGGTCTGAGAAAGACGTTCATAGATTTGTTCTTGCGTCCAAAACTTTTGCAGTTCTGGTTCCCTGGTGACCGAGTTAGCCCTCATATTAAAGTTAGTCTGGGGCAGGTTTATGGTATCCTTATAGTATTTTGCTTCAACCATTAGATTTGAGATTTTTCTGTTAGTATATTCATAATTTTAGACTTATTTCTTTGTATCATGCCCTGTGCAAGGTATTAATTGTGTTTTATACATGGCTGACGCCAAGACACTATATATGAGAATTAAACCTTTTTGTTTAGCACTGTGTTAATAGAAGGTAAACTTACCTAGTAGAAATTTAGAATTATTTAAAGTGTACCTCCTATCTATTAGACTTGTCGCTAAATAAAACTGTGAAAGTGGCAAA
>JAKQYE010000201.1:5888-11372 GCA_023356605.1 Trichodesmium sp. MAG_R02
TAGTCGTTATTTTTGCATTGTAGCGATCGCTTCCAAGTTAAGTTGGACACAAAAAGCTTCTAATAATTCATCGAATGCCTTAGGGTAATGTCCAGTCAATGCCCTGAATAGGCGGCCTTCTTTTAGCACCCGATTGATATCTAACATTGTCCTATTTCCAACACCCTACTAACTCTTACTTTACAAAGCGACAACTCTATTATAGCAATCCTACCCGTGTTCGTGGCAAAAATCCTACTGGTTTTTAGGTAACAGGGAACAGGGAACAAAGAATAGATAAGAGTTTTAAAAGTTGTATTTACTTTTTAATTTGTCGCGACCTATTTAGAACTGCTATATATTTATAATAGTATTACGTTTACATAGCAATCCTACCCGTGTTCGTGGCAAAAATTCTACTGTTTTTTAGAGAACAAGGAAAAGGGAACAGATAATAAGTAAAACTTTTAAAAGTTGTATTTACTGTTTGATTTGTCGCAACCTATGCGCGGACTGCTATAGTAGTCCATTTTATGCAACTATCATCTACTCCCTGTTTTTCTATCTATATAATGTGGCATATTTTGCCCTGAATAGAAGAAAATATTGGTGGTGTAGAAGCAATGGAGAAGATTGATTAATTGGCAAAAATATTCTGCTCTCTATGACTTTATTGATGCAACGCCTTTATTTAATAGCCCTGTAGAACTTGAGTCGCGATCGCATATGAATGTAGTTTTTACCTCACGGGGTGACAAGTAAGCTTAAAAGTTCCACGGGGCGCTACCGCCAACGAATTATTGGATGCGGTGGAAATTTAACTTTCTGGTTTTGAGGGCGCGAGCCTTTTGTACAGGTACTTTATGATGGAAAAAACAGAACAATTGATCGCAAATATCCATCAAACACAGTGCTTTCAACAACTTATACCGATAGAAACAAGTAGCAAAACCCTAGCTATCAGTGTTCGGTTTCATTCTTCAACAGGACTTACGTATTGCTTCTATATGTGGTGTATTTTTGATAATCCTGATCCGATATTTAAACTACAATTAGTGTCTTTGCGTAAGTCCTGTTCAAGTTAACCTATGCAATTGCATTTTTTATATTGATAAATTTGGCGTTTTTCCTGACTATTTTGCCAAAATTTCCCAGTTATCCCCCTCTCCCCAAACTCTCCACACTTCCCCCTCTCCCCAAACTCTTCTTGTTACCCAAAAACTTGAGAAAACCTTAAGCATTATATATTTTCATAGGCAAAAATTATGCAGTAAATTACAATATACAAGGGCATTAATTGGCCAAATTAAAATTTCCAATAGTAATCAAATTATTGCTGATGAATCAATTAACTAATCTCAAATCATTTCCATCAGTTTCGCGACGAACAATACTCAAATTATTAACTATTGGAGCTACCACTGGTTTACTGGGTTATACTCGATTCTCGAAACCTCAACCAACAGTTTTTACCCAAGATAATCTAGATTTACCACAATATTTAAACAATTATAAAAGTGTAGTAGTAGTTGGGGGTGGATTAGCAGGATTAGCTTGTGCTTATGAACTTACTCAGCGAGGTTTTACGGTTACTTTATTAGAAAAATCCCCACAACTAGGAGGAAAAATTGCTAGTTGGCCTGTTAATATAGGGGGAGAAAAGTTTATAATGGAACATGGTTTTCATGGTTTTTTTCCTCAATATTACAATCTGAATAGTTTGGTAGAAGAACTGAATATTACAGATAATTTTCAATCTTTAGAGTTCTATTCTGTGGTGTTTAGAGAAGGGAAATATAACCCAGAAGTATTTCATCCTAGTAGTTCTGCGTTTCCTTGGAATATAGTAGATTTAGCAATTTCTTCTTCTAATAGATTTAGCTGGGGAATTAATTTAGCAAAGTCTAAACATTGGGAAGTTTTTCGTGCTATAGGCGGCTTTCAGTTAGAAAAAACTTATCAGAAATTTGACAATTTATCTGTCGCTGAATGGGTCGAAAAAGATTTTCCTCAAGGATTATATGATTTGTATTTTTTGCCTTTTGCTAAATCAAGTCTTAATTCTCCAAACAAGTTGAGCGTTGCCGAATTAATGCAGTTTTTTCACTTCTATTTTTTTGGTAATCCAGAAGGTTTAGCGTTTAATGGTACGAGACAAGATATGGGTACAAGTTTAGTACAACCAATTGCTCAAGAAATTGAGAATAAAGGAGGTAAAATTTTTACTGATGTTGGTGTTAGTAAGATTAATTGGCAAAACAATAAGATTAATTCAATTATTTATCAGTTAGGAGAAGAGAAAAGTTTGATTCCTTTTTGGGTAGAACGTAATTTGGAAATTAATCAAGAAGAAGTTAATTATTTTGGTTCCAGCGATCGCTTATTTGCCATAAAACCTAATTCAGATGAGGCTATTTCTTTGACTTGTACTCATCAAGGTTGTAGTGTTACATTAGCAAAAGATGGAAATTTTTATTGCCCTTGTCACGGAGCAGTTTATGACATAAAAGGAAAAGTATTGGCCGGTCCGGCAAAAAGAAATTTATCGCGCTACAGAATTACTCAAACCAGAGAAAATAAAGTGCAGCTAGTTAGCATAAAGGAAAATAAATCAGAAATTATATCCACAGAAATTAAAGCAGATTATTATGTCTTTGCTACGGATGTTCCGGGAGTTCAACACTTATTTAATATGATGGAAGGAGGAGTCAATCAAAATGTAAAATCCCAGGTACAAAAATTACATATAGCTGACCCATTCGCAGTCTGTCGTTTTTGGTTTGACAGAGACTTTAACTGGCAACATAGCAATTTTACTTCTCTATCCGGTTATCAATTAACTGATAGTATTACTCTCTATCATCGTATTCAAGAACAATTCATTGAATGGCATGAAAAAACAGGTGGTAGTGTTGTGGAATTACATGCTTATTGTTACAAAGAAAAAGAGTTTCCCACTCAAGAAATATTACTCACAACTTTTGCAAAGGAATTATATAAAATTGTACCGGAATTAAGGGAAGCTAATTTGCTCCATCGAGAGTTAGTAAACCAGAAAAATTTTTCCGGTTATCCTCCAGGTAGTTATCAACAACGTCCAGAAACTAACAGTGGCATTTCTAATTTAATGTTTGCTGGAGATTGGGTGAAAATGCCATTTCCTTGTGGTTTAATGGAAAGGGCTACTAGTAGTGGGTTATTAGCAGCAAATGAAATTCTTTCTAGAGAGGGTTTACAAAGACGAAAATTATTATCAGTAAACCCAGAAGGTATTATCAAAATTTGATTTTAGGGAGTAGGGAGTAGGAGGTCCTGTTCCCTCAAATAAAATTATATCATGTCCGCCTGAATAATTTTATTTTGGTCGATATTGGCAGAGGGTAGAAGGGTTTCTACCAATTGTGACTTAATTTTATACCCAGACAATTTTACCCTACAGGATATCAACTTTAATTATCAGTTCTTGGTTTAATGGGAATTTCAATTATCAACTCTGTACCTTTTCCAACTTCAGAAACACAACTCAAATTACCCCCATGTTTTTCTACTACAATTGAATAGCTAATTGATAATCCTAAACCTGTACCTACTCCTACTGCTTTAGTAGTAAAAAATGGATCAAATATTTTAGACAATGTTTGAGAATTAATGCCAATACCATTGTCATTAATTTTGATTTTTACTGTTTCCGAATCTGTGACTTCAGTAGAAATTGTAATAGTGGGTTTACGGTTATATTCTTGTTGTTTATCCCGCATAGTTTCTAGAGCATCAATTCCATTAATCAGTAAATTCATAAATACCTGATGAATTTGGGAAATTTGACAGATAACCTGTGGTAAATTCCCATAGTTTCTTACTATTTCAATTTGACTTCTATCTGACTTTTCTTTAATACAAGTATGTAAAATTAGTATGCTACTATCAATAATTTCATGGATATTTACAGGTTTCACGTCTGCTTCATCCAAGTGTGAGAAGTTGCGGAGAGAAATTACAAGATCTCGAATACGTTCGGCTCCAAATTTGATAGAATTCAAAAGTTTCTGTAAGTCTTGTATCAGAAACTCTAAGTCTATATCTTCAATTTCATCTTCAATTTCGTCTACAGGGTCAGGATAATGTTCTTGATATAAATTAATCAAATTTAGTAAATCAGATATATATTCATTAGCCGGCCCAATATTACCATAAATAAAGCCGACAGGGTTATTAATTTCGTGAGCTACCCCAGCAACTAACCGCCCTAAACTTGACATTTGTTCACTTTTAATTAGTTGAGATTGAGTACGTTGTAGCTCGTGCAATGTTTGCTCGAGTTGCATATTTTTTTCGTCTAATTCTTGAGTTCTTCCTTGTATTTTTTCTTCTGCTGAACTGTACAAAATTGCATTTTCTAAGGAAACTGCTGCTTGAGGTAATAAAAGTCTTAATATTTCCAAACGCTCTGGAGTAAATGCACCTGTAGTTAGGTTATTTTCCAAGTACAAAACTCCAATAAGTTTATCTCCATTAATGATAGGGGTACATAAAACAGATTTAAGTTTAACTTTAGTAACATAAGGGTCAGTGGTGAACCTATCTTCAGCAAAAGCATTGCCTAACACAACATCTTGGCGCGATCGCTCTACATAGTTAATTACTGTTAGTGGCAAATCTTCACATTCATTAACTTGAGTCTCTTGAACTACCACTGCTTCAGAATCTAAGTTGGCTTCAGCTCTATTGATTAATTCGTCTTCTATGAGTAGTAAGAGTACACCTCTTTTTGCACCAGCATTTTCCATGAGAATTTTCATTAATTTAGATAGTAACTTATCTAATACAATCTCACTAGAAATTGCTTGAGATATTTTAATAACTCTGACTATATCTAAGGGCTGACTAATACTACCTGTATCACCGGAAATTGCTATATTTTGAGGGTCAATCATATATTTCTTAACTGTTAATAGATTTTCTAATTCTGGATTTGATTTTCTAAATATTCTACCTTTCTATTTTCTCCCAATTTTGATAACCAAAGGTTAGTTAATGTAAATTAATTTTTACATTTTTACATACTTAGGTTGATCTTGATTTAACCAACATTTTACTACTAATTCATTATGTGATGCTTCATATAGAATAAATTCATTTTTACTGGCAGATTCTATCCCTTAATTATATAGGTATATTGCTGCTACTAATAAACACTGATTTTGATTTTGTAATTGACAGTTTTCTGCACAATATTTTAACTCCTGTTGATTTTTTTATATGGCATTTCAGAATGATTCATGAGATATTTAAGAACAATTAATATCAATAAAAATTATTTTATATTATGACTCCTGACTCCTAATTAACTAAAAAATGTTACAAATAAAATATGATTGTTATAGTTACTGTAGATATTCGATTCGGTTTACTTCATAAACACTTTGCTAAAGGAATTATTCCATAGTTATAATAACAAATACCTGATTCCCAAACTGAACCATATTCTGGGGAAATAAGGTTTGT
>JAKQYE010000202.1:0-8782 GCA_023356605.1 Trichodesmium sp. MAG_R02
TCAATAAGGATGGAATCATCAGTTTTATGATCTCACTTGAAGTGACTAAAGACCATAAGTAATTATACGTAAATTAAATAGATATTCTCTTGTAACCTCTTGTAATACAATTATGTTGTGCTGAATGTGGGTTGGTTCATTTTAGAGAAAGAATAGGTGGTGATGAGTATTAATCAAATTAATTGATGCATGCCGAAAAATCAGGACGAAAAGACAGAAGATAAGGAAAAAAACACAAAATTCAGAATCAATCAAGGAGGGAAATAAATCCAGGTAAATTCATCATAAAGGTCACCAGTGCTCCTACTGATATCATATCTCCTACAGACTGAAATCTATTAAATCAAAGCATAAAATTCATATAAAAAATTATATATCTAGTCGTTTTAATTAAGATTGAAACAAAAATTGAGTATAATAAAATTAAGTCAACTAGAAACTATTTTGAACTATGCCTTATGCCTTACAGTTTAGACTTCAGACAAAAAGTAATAAATTTTGTAGAGAATGGCGGTACAATTACCAAAGTAGCTCATACATTTGGGATAGGAATAGCTTCGATTTCATAGAAAAAACGTTATTAGAGAATTAGTAGAAGCAGGGGATCACCAATTACTATTTCTGCCAAAATACTCTCCTGATTTAAATGACATAGAACATGATTTTAGTGCATAAAAAAGAGCTAGAATGTATTCGCCTATCAATACATCTATTGATGAAATTATTCGTAATTATTGTTCCAAATAGTGTCTTATCCTTATTTAAAATAACTATATTTCTGTATGGACTCATCAAAAAAAAGTTTAATGAAAAAAAATTGCTCGCCGTCAAACAGCGATCAAGGAATATTTAAAGGTAGTTAAACACAAGACAATCCACTCGTCAATAAATCAGCAAAGCCCTGAAAAAAACTGAAATACCTCAGTAAAAATTTCACCTCCATAGAGTTATTAATAGAGAAAGGTGCTAGTCTAAAAAGTCTGAATAAATATTATATTAGTAAATCAACAACGGTTAACTAACCCCTCTATGAAGTTTTTTACAACCTTAAGTTAGAATTTATCCTTCTTTTCTCGCAGACGGGCAAAAGTTTGTAGGGGATCTTGACTTTGAACTGCTGATTGTAGAACAGGTTGCTCCCAGCGCAGAAAAGGATTTGTACGTTTTTCTACACCAATCATCGATGGTACAGTTGCTTCATTACGACTACGCGCTACCTTAACCTCAGCAAAACGAGATTGTAAATCAGTATTGTGTTTATCAAGGGTCATAGCAAACTGTAAATTTTTTAAAGTGTATTCATGAGCACACCATATTCGTGTATTGTCAGGTAGAGCACGCAATTTATTCAAAGACTCTACCATTTGAGCAGGTGTACCTTCAAATAAACGACCACAACCACCAGCAAACAAAGTATCACCACAGAATAATTCCCCTGTTTCCCCAAGAGCTACTGAAGGAAAATAATAAGCAATATGGCCTCTTGTATGGCCAGGGATAAATAAAACCTCTCCCACTCGGTCGGCAAACTGGACACGATCACCTTCCTGTAAAAATACCTGTTGTCCAGGAATTCTACCTCGGTCTTCAATTCCACCATAAACTTTCAATTGGGGAAACTTTTGGATTAACTGTTGATTAGCACCTACATGATCAGCATGATGATGAGTATTAAAAATGCTCACCAACTCAGCACCCAACAATTCTAGTTTCTCTAGTACTGGCCTAACTTCGGCGGGGTCAACTACAGCCCCAATGTTTTGATTGGGGTCGTGTAGTAAGAAGATATAATTGTCTGAAAGTGCTGGCAGTCTATAAATCTTCATAAAAAACCAAAAAATAAAAAGTCAATTAGTACCTAGTGGACAAATATTTAGATTTTAGATTTTAGGAAATAGGGAATATGAGTCGAGGGATAGGGAATAAGCAAAATAGATTTAGCTTATGAATATTACTAAATTAATCTGAAATCTACAGTAAATCAAAAGTCTAAATTGATTACCAATATTTCTCCCCCCTTCAATATATTTTCTGTACAACTACCCTAAGGACTGTTCTACTTCCCCTTTTATACTACTTAGATGTATCATTATACATGCAAGTATTATATACAAATGATTTATGTTATGGAGTGAGCAACATCAACCAAAGGTAACAATCAATCAAATGGTGAACCGGATTATAACATCGGGTAAACTTAATCGTCAGGAACATCTACAACTTACTTCTTCAATTTTATCTGGTAAAAAAATAACGGATAAAGAACGAAGTAAAATTAATAAGATATTTGACTTGATTAAAATCGGTCAAATTAATCTGATTGATTTTAATTCATAAAGATATGAATTTGATGAATAAATATCCTAATTGTTGATAGTATAAACCGAGAAAAAAGTTATCTTCATTTGAAATAGAGATTTTGTGAAAATAATGTTTATGCTTTTAAGTATAAGTATTAGTTCATAAGTACTAATCACAACCACACAAGAATTAAACCCACATATAGTAATCCAAAATAGGTTGTGATAACTCCAAAACTAGAGATAAACATGGAGGTTATATTTTTTCTTTAATAAGGGATCTTTACTATTTATTATTCCTTGTATTTTTTATTCTCTTTCTTTTTCCTGATTCAACTTTTGTGCCTGTGTTTTATTCTTTGATTATGGCATCCAATTTTCTTTCATTTGTTTCATAATATAAAAGATATCTACTGCTATTTATGTATTTGATATTAATTCTTACGCCACACTTTTATATAGCTTCCATAAATCTATATAGTAATCCTACGGGTGTTCGTGGCAAAAATTCTACTGCTTTTTATGGAGCAGGGAACAGGGAAAAGAGAATAGGTAAAAGTTTTAAAAGTTTTATTTACTTTTTGATTTGTCGCAACCCATGCGCGAACCGTTATAGAAATCTGCAGGTGGGTTATGGCAAAATTCCGTGCTTAAAAAGTTT
Source organism: Trichodesmium sp. MAG_R02 (assembly GCA_023356605.1). GTDB lineage: Bacteria > Cyanobacteriota > Cyanobacteriia > Cyanobacteriales > Microcoleaceae > Trichodesmium. The sequence goes on from JAKQYE010000202.1 coordinate 2,962, forward strand.
TGGAAAATCATAGATTTGACCAGAGTGCAAAAAACTCAATTAGCCACTTAACTACTTTAAAATAACCGCAAAGATTATAGAGTTGTATAACGATTTTTTTTTTGGCTGGCAACCAGAGATATTCAACAGGGTTTTGTTCCGGAGTATTCGGAGTAAATTTTATACAGTTTATCAACCATTATTATTCTGAGAAATCTCGATTAATTATTATTAAATATTCTCGGAATTCTTGATAATTATGGTGATTGGACCAACAAACTATATCATATTGCTTGATATAGTCTTGTCAGTCTGATAATCTCAAATAATCTTGTGCTCTTAACAACTCAATTGTTAGGTGTTTTTCTTCGGGTTTTAAGCAACCTTGTTTTAAATGAGTTATTCCAACCCTTTTTAATTCTGAAGTTGTTTTGTTTAATAAATGCTCTTCTAATTCCTTTAATGACTACAAATCAACCAAATTTACTATTAAAAGTACCAATTGGTTTATTACAAATTCCAGCTATAGCAAAGAATAAAATAAAAACAGGTAGCCGAAAAATTAAACTTTCCTTAGTGATTCCAACATATAACGAAAGGGAAAATATCCCCACGATAGTTCATAAATTAACTCAATTACTCAATGACGTAATTCCCAATGCTTATGAATTGATTGTTGTAGATGACAATAGTCCTGACCTAACTTGGGAGGTAGCTCAGAAGATAAAACCAGAATATCCCCAACTTCAAGTAATGCTTAGGGAAAAAGAGCGAGGGCTTTCTACTGCGGTGATTCGTGGTTGGCAGATAGCAGGAGGAGAAATATTGGGAGTGATTGATGCTGACTTACAACATCCTCCAGAAACTATCTTGAAACTCTTGGCTGAAATGGAGCGAGGAGCTGATTTAGCAGTAGCTAGTCGTCATATTGAAGAAGGTGGTGTAAGTGAGTGGAATATAATTAGACGATTGTTGTCTCGTGGGGCTCAGGTTTTAGGGTTAATTATTTTACCTGGAGTAGTGGGACGGGTTTCTGACCCTATGAGTGGCTATTTTATGGTACGTCGGGAGGTACTCGCTGGCAAAACTCTCAATCCAAAAGGATATAAAATTTTAATTGAGGTTTTAGGTCGAGGCAATATTCGTTGCCTGGGAGAAGTAGGCTATGTGTTTCAGGAACGTCTGGAAGGAAAGAGCAAAGTTGCCTGGAAACAGTACATAGAATATCTGCAACATCTTCTGACCTTAAGATTGGCCAAATGGCCTGTTGGACGATTTACCCGTTTTGGTATAGTTGGTTTTAGTGGTGTATTTGTGGATATAGCAATATTTTATTTGTTGCGTAAAACTATTGGTTTGGGCTTAACTCGCAGTGCCGTGTTATCTGCAGAAGTAGGGATTATCAATAATTTTCTATGGAATGACCTATGGACTTTTAGAGATATCTCCCGTTCCCAACGTGGTTGGCCTAAAAGGGTTAAAAGGTTATTAAAATTTAATTTAATTTGTCTGACTGCCCTGATTTTTAATTTATTAATTGTGAACTTATTATTTAATCTTTTTGGAGTTAATGAATATTTGGCTAAGTTAATAGCCATTGCTACTGTTACTTTATGGAACTTTTGGATAAATATGAAACTAAGTTGGCGAGTCACTCAAGTAGATAAGTAGATAATATATGGTCGTTTTAAATTAAGAAATAGGATAGAAAGAATTTTCTAAGCTATTTATAGTCATTTCAAAAAGAGATAGAAAACTTTTTCTGCACCAAACGCGAGTTATAGCAATAAACACTTGTCTCAATCTAAATTAAAATGACTATAAATCAGGTGTTGAAGCCTGGGTAAATGTTCTAGACTTAATTAAAATACTATGAATAAATATAAATATTTAGTGAAGGACGGGACTGTTGCTCAATCTTTTTAACGAATTTTTCACTTCACCAATATTGGGAATGGCTACAATCCTACTATAGGTTTAGCTTAAAGTTAAGTACGTTTAATAGTTATATTTATTTAAATAAGAATGAAACGTTTTCTTGGCTGAAATACTTTCATAGCAAGAAAAGCTTGTCTCAATCTAAAGTAAAAAAAACTATAAATTCAAAAAGTATTAGGCAAATCCTACTTTTGGTCACTTCTATAGATAGTTAAAAGTTTTTGGACTAACTTAGAATTTGGAGGCTTGTAGACTTGGTAAAAATTTCCATAATAGCTAGTGACTTATCTAGCAGTGGAGCAGGTAGATGGGGAGGAGGGGTCCGTCCCTTTTTATTATCTCAAGCTTTAAAAAAGATTGGATGTGATGTAGAAATATTAGGCTTTGTTGATGCAAATTCTCCCATAAATATTAGCCATCCAGAAATCTTCATTATTCCTATATATACCAATTATACCAAGAAATATTATCCAGGATTTTTACTTTCTGCTAAAGAGCTGTTAGAGAAAATTAGTGGAGATATTATTTATGCTTATAAACTTAAACCAAGTAGCCTTGGTTTAGCCCTAATCAAAAAAATGCAGACTAGTTGCCCAGTATTTTTAGATATTGATGATTGGGAGTTAAGCTGGTATGGAGGAAATTATTGGAAATATCGCCCAAGTATTAAACAATTAGCTAGAGACATTTTGAAGCCAGAAGGAGCATTACGACAACCAGACCATCCCTTCTATTTAAAATGGATCGAAAGTTTGGTCTCAAAATCAGACCAGGTTACTCTACACAGTCAATTTCTCAAAAAACGTTTTGGTGGTATTTATTTACCAAATGGCAAAGATACAACTCTATTTGACCCCAATAAGTACGATCCAGAGGTAAGTAGAACTCATTATGGCTTGAGTGATTATAGAATTTTGATGTTTCCGGGAGCGCCCCGACCATATAAAGGAGTAGAGGATGTTTTAATAGCTTTAGACAAACTTAATCAGAAAGACTTAAGATTGGTAATTGTAGGTGGTAGTCCTTATGATGATTATGATCGTAAATTAAAAGAAAAATGGGGACGTTGGATAATTCAAATGGCTAAATATCCACCTACAGTTATGCCAGAAATTGTAGCTGCTGCTCATATAATAGTAGTTCCTCAAAGAGATACTCCTGAAGCTCAAGCACAATTTCCATTGAAACTAACAGATGGCATGGCAATGTCTAAACCAATTATTGCAACTAGAGTCGGTGATATTCCCGAAATTGTAGGCGATACTGGCTATTTGGTAGAACCTAGTTCTCCTCAACAAATAGCAGCAAAAATCGAACTAATATTTAATGATTTAACAGCGGCAAATTCTCAAGGGATAAAGGCAAGAGAAAGGTGTATTAAATATTATAGCATTGATGCTATGGCAACTATTTTATTAGACTTAATCAAAATTTAGCTAGTAGGTATTAGAGAACGTAATAATTCAGAGAGTCTAACTAATCTTAGAGAAAAGGAAAATATCAATGTCTGGAAAAGAATTTATCTTAAAATTTATTCTTCGTAAACCTTTCAATTTTCAAATTATTGGAAATATTATATTAGGATTTGCTAGCGGATTATTTAATGGAGTTAATACAACTCTAATCGTACCTATCTTACTGCAAATTTCTGGGCAAGAAATTGAGCTTACAGGTTCTCCAGGTATAATTCAATTTTTGCTATCTCCTTTTGAAGGAGTTCCAGAAAGGTATCGCCTCATATTAATGCTTTTAGCAGTTATACTAACTATTGTTCTGAAAAATTTAACGGCATATTTAAGAAGTTTGTTGACAGTAGCTTTTAATCGTAGTCTGACAAATGCTATTAAATCAGAAATGTTCCAAACATTAATGGACAGCGATTTAGATTTCTTCACAAAAGCCAAAGTAGGAGATTTAACAAAACGTTTAGGTTCAGATACAGCTCAATGCACCCAAACTATTAATGCTTATGTTAGTGTAATAACTCAATTAATAATTCTTTCCTTATTTGTCAGCTTACTAATCTCTATTTCTTGGCGGCTTACTTTAATTTCTTCTCTGTTGATAGCTTTGATAGGAGTAATTAATCAGCTATTTATTCGTCGCTCAAAGAGATTTGGAATTTTTTTCAATCAGGAACAAAGAAATTATTCCATTAAAGTAATTGAAACTCTCAGCGGTATTCGGTTAATTAAATCAGTAGGTAATGAAAATAGAGAATATACAAAATTAAAAGAATTAATGCTTTCCCTAGAGAATATAGAATTGAAAGCAAAAATGAATTCAGCCTTAATAATTCCAATCAATGAAGTGACGAGCATGATTACGGTAATCAGTATTCTATTATTAGGTAGATATTTATTTGCTGATCAAATTACAAATGTTTCTGCTATCCTACTTACCTATCTTTTAGTTCTGTTTCGCATGCTACCTATAGTATCCCAAATTAATGGCAATCGCAATACAATTGCCAGAGGTTCTCCTAGTTTTGACATGGCCGTAGACTTATGGAGAAGAGATAACAAACCAATTATGAAACCTGGTTCCATACCTTTTCAAAAAGTGAAAAGTAAAATTCATTTTTACAAAATTTCTTTCTCTTATCCAGGTAATGACAATTTAGTTCTCAAAAATGTTGATATATCCTTACCTAGAGGTAAGACTTTGGCATTAGTGGGAGGTTCAGGAGCAGGTAAATCAACATTTGCTGATCTACTACCAAGATTTTATGACCCTACTTCTGGTTCTATTACTATAGATGGCATTGACTTACGTGAGTTTGATATTACCAGTCTCAGGAAGAAAACTGGTATTGTTAGCCAAACTACTCATTTGTTTAACGATACGGTAAAAAATAATATTATTTATGCTTGTCCTGATGCTACAGAAGATGAAATTATTGAAGCAGTTAGACAAGCTAATGCTTATGATTTTATTATGGACTTGCCCAAGCAATGGGACACACAAATAGGCGATCGCGGTGTCATGCTTTCGGGAGGTCAACGACAAAGATTGGCCATTGCTAGGGCCTTATTGCAAGATCCAGAAATATTAATCTTAGATGAGGCCACAAGTGCCCTTGATACAGTTTCTGAACGTTTGGTGCAGGAGGCCATTGATCAATTAAGTCGCGATCGCACAGTTTTAGTTATTGCCCACCGTCTCTCAACAATTCAAAATGCGGATCAAATAGCAGTCTTAGACCAGGGAAAATTAGTTGAGATAGGTACTCATTCAGAACTTCTAGAAAAAGAAAGTGGTTACTATCGCCATCTCTATTATGTACAGTTTGGCGGTCAGTCTGAAGCAGATAAAATTAAGCAGCAGACTTTAGCTAAGGCATCTTATGAAGCTCGTGGTTTTCTCAACAAAATCATGGGATCTTTAACATTACTAGCTAATGAAATAGTTGACACACCTGAAGAAAGAATAGAGCTTACTGAAGAAGCTTTTCAGTCATCAATTTCTCTTCTTAGAACCTTAGAAACATTTGAAAACCAAATGGCAAAGGATAAGAAAGCTTGATTAAGTATGTAGGTTGAATTCTCCGTACAATAGCAATCAAAATTCAAAACTGTCAAAAGCTATTGAAATTTTTGCTACTATTTAATTCTGTTTTCCTTTCTTTGCCATTGCCAGAGTGGCTCTAAACTTATTCCCTTTTTAATATACCAATCCGCTCATAGGTTGTGGCAATTCAAAAACTAGAAATAAACTCCGAAACTCTTGCCCATTGCCCTCCTATTCCCTATTCCCAAAAAGTGGTAAGATTTTGGACATAAATAAAATAGGATTACTATAGGGCTCGGTTTCTACATCCCAGATAACAAAGCTATAGTATGTGAATTTTTTTTATCGATTAAGATTAAGTTGTTAAGCATTTAAACGACGTATTGTAAATTTT
>JAKQYE010000202.1:8882-11367 GCA_023356605.1 Trichodesmium sp. MAG_R02
GGATTTACTAACTCTGGTGCTTCATCTTGAGGACAATGACCAACTCCAGGCAAAGGAATAAATTTTTCTACGGTTTTAAACTTGGCAAACTCCTTTGCCAATTCAATATTTTCCCAAGGGTCTTCTTCTCCCCATAAAATTATGGCTGAACAGGGTAATATGGGTAATAAATCTTCCGGTAAAGGTCCTTGAGAATAACAAGTAAAAGCTACGAAAATGTCAACTGCTCCCTCATCTTTCGCGGGTTTCAATAATAAATCAATTAATTCATCAGTAACTGCTTCAGATCGTTTATATGCCTGTAACAACACTCCCTTAACAGTTTTCTTCGTTGCCAATTGGTTAAAAAATAACTGACTTATCCACTTGACTTTTAAAAGCTTTTGAACTATGGAAGCTCCCTGACTACGATACCAAGGAAGAGTAGACCGTTTCCTTTCGTGCAGAAGTCTCAAAGAACAATTGATAATTCCTACCCCTAAAATAATGTTGGGATTATCAACTGCCGTTTGCATTGCCACAATACAACCAATAGAATTTCCGACGAGAAAAGCAGGAGCCCCAACTATTTCTCTACAAAAATCACCAATTTGTTGACTCCAGGTTTCAAATGTGTAAGTAACATCTTGAGTTGGGGTAGGTTTAGCTGATCCACCAAAACCAAGTAAGTCAATAGCATAACAGCGACAACTTGCAGCTAGTACAGGAATATTTTTGCGCCAATGTCCCCAAGAAGCTCCAAAACCATGTATTAATATCACAGGAGGTCCTTGTTCTCCTTGGCTTTGGTAGCAGATCAGCCAATTTCGCCATGTCCAAGTTTTTGTAGTAATCATTTCAGTTATTAGTTATCGGGACTTTAGTAAAAAATATGTTGAAAATAGCATCAAAACTTTACACAGCAATGATTTTACATTAAATCAACTTATTTTTTGATATATCTGGGTTTGAGCTATTTTTAGCCTCAGTAACCTATTTCTCTTGTCCATGTTGGGTTTAAAACCATTTTCACTGTCAAAAATATCAAAGTACTGTTATAGTCATTTTAATTTAAGTTGAGACAAGTATTTATTGCTATAACTCGCGTTTGGTGCAGAAAAAGTTTTCCATCTCTTTTTGAAATGACTATATCTATTATCAGTTATCAGTACGGACTGCTGAAGAGTTATGCTTGAAATGCTGAAGTTTATTATTTTCACTCCCTAAAAAGTGGAAGCTTAAGACCTGATTTTTTACTCAATAAAATATTAAGGCTTCAATATCAACTTCCACCCATTTCAGTTACTTATTAAGATTAGGCAAGTAGCATTTAACATTTATAATAATCTGGTCAACTTTATCAGTTGTTAGGCTATTCCTAGAAAATTAATATAGTTAAAAAGATGTCGACACTTCATACTACACCACTTCTGCCATTCATTGGTTCAGAAATTGAGCCAGATTACACTACTGCTAAAGTAGTAATTTTACCAATTCCTTATGAAGCAACTACTACTTATAGAAGAGGTTGTGTTAATGGTCCGGCAGTATTATTAGATGCATCTCAACAGTTAGAATGTTATGACGAAGAATTAGATAGAGAAACAGGCTTGGAAGTTGGTATCTATACTTACGAACCCATAGCAGATACTCGTAGTGGAAAAAAAATCTCTCCATTAGATATGCTAAAAGTGACTGAAGAAACAGTAGAAAAATTATTTAGTGATGGAAAGTTTGTGATTGCTATAGGTGGAGAACATAGCATTACAAATGGGATAGTAAAAGCTTATAAAAAATTATATTTGGATGAAGCTTTTACTGTGATTCAAATAGATGCTCATGGGGATTTGCGAGATGAATATCAAGGCTCAATATATAACCACGCCTGTGTAATGCGACGGATATTTGACATGGGTTTACCAACAGTACAAATCGGTATCCGAGCAATTTGTAAAGAAGAAGCAGATTTAATAAAGGACAAAAATTTAACTGTTTTTAGAGGTAGAGAGATAGCTATTCAAACAGATTGGATGGAAAGAGCAATATCTAGTATTCAGACTAAACGTGTGTTTTTAACAATAGATTTAGATGGAATTGACCCAACATTAATTCCTGCCGTTGGTACACCAGAACCGGGAGGGCTAAATTGGTATTCTTTAACTACATTTTTGCGAAGAATATTTGAATTATATGAAGTAGTAGGTTGTGACATTATGGAGTTGGCTCCAATTAAAGATTCGGTAGTATCTGAGTTTACAGCAGCAAAATTAGTTTATAAACTTATTGGTTATCAAGCATTAGCTCAAAACTGGTAGAAAGATGGTAAGTATTTAGCTATAGCAATGCTCTGGATGGTTGTGGCAAAATTCCATACTGAAAAATTTTGGGAAAATCAAATATTTGACCATAAGCATAATAGTGTTAAGTATTCTAACCGGAAATTGTAGTTATAGTTGTTTTAATTTAGATTGAGATAAGTATTTCTTGCCATAACTAAGTTTCAGCA
>JAKQYE010000203.1 GCA_023356605.1 Trichodesmium sp. MAG_R02
AATTAAAGAGGAGTTATGCTACTCTGAAAATGTCAAAAAATAGTAGGGATAAGTTAGATAAGGTGTTGTAAGTATTGCCTGAGTCTCTCTTTCTTCGATGATTTGTTTGCTTGCTGAGATGGGTTTTGTTCTTGATTTAGCGATCGCTCTGTTCATGAATAAAAGTATCCAGTAATAAGATTCTCTGAGAATTTTTGCTCTATATAATGGTCAATATAATTGACTAGTTATTGACATTAATCTTGAAAATATTACGTTTTTCCAGACTTAAAATTTGAAAATTCAATTATTAGCGATCGCTACATATAATCAGCCATCAAATTATGAAGAATAAACCCCAAAAATTCGGACCTAAATATACTATTATCTCATCATAGTAATCCTCACAAAAATCTCTATAACTCAGATATGAAATCATCAACTAATCTGTCCTAAGTGTAGTAATAATCATATTCTCAAAAACACTACATATCTTTTCAACCATTCTCACTTAGGATCTTTAACTCCTTGTCACCCCGTGAGGTGACAAAGCTTTTGTTAGAGAAAACTCCTCTACCTTAGAAGTTGAAAGACTGAAAATACTTACTCTTTCTGAATCTTTTCAAAATCAACCCTTAAATCATAGATGCTCTCCAAGAGAGTAAGGTGAGCGATCGCCCACCTTCATCTACCAACCTACCTACTTACCAACACCAACCGGCATCCCCAAAATATTCTCAATTTTCGGCATCTCCTCCAAAGGAACCACTCTACCCTCATCCTCAAAACCAGCAATTTGATCGAAATTCAAATACCGATACAAATCACCCGCAAACGGATCAACTTTCTCCTTCATAATCTCCAAATACTCATCCACACTAGGTATTCGCCCCAACAACGCACAAACGGCTGCCAATTCCGCAGAACCCAAATACACACGAGCACCTTTACCCATACGATTATTAAAATTTCTGGTGGAAGTCGAAAACACTGTCACTCCATCTTCAACCCTTGCCTGATTTCCCATACACAAAGAACATCCAGGCATTTCCATTCGCGCACCAGCAGCAGCAAACACACCATATATTCCCTCTTCCCGTAACTGTTTTTCATCCATGCGAGTAGGCGGACATATCCACAATACACCCTTAACTCGTCCTGCACCTTCCAATACTTTCGCAGCCGCACGATAGTGACCAATATTTGTCATGCAAGAACCAATAAACACTTCATCAATTTTATCCCCTACACATTCCGACATCAACTTAATATTATCCGGGTCATTAGGTGCTGCCACAATAGGCTCCTTGATTTCATTCAAATCTACCTCAATAATTTCCGCATACTCCGCATTCCCATCCGCTGACATCAACTCTTGATTTGCCAACCATTGCTCCATCTTAGTAACCCTACGCATAATCGTCCGTACATCGTGATAACCCCGGGCCACCATATTCTTTAACAAAGTAATATTAGAACGCAAATACTCAGAAATTGTCTCCTTACCCAACTTTATTGTAGAACCAGCACAGGAACGTTCCGCCGTCGCATCCGTCAATTCAAATGCCTGCTCAACTTTCAAATCCGGCAAACCTTCCATTTCCATAATTCGTCCAGAGAACACATTTTTCTTATTCTCCAGGGCTACAGTTAACAACCCTTTTTGAATCGCCACATAGGGAATAGCATTCACAATATCTCGTAATGTCACCCCTGGCTGTAACTCACCCCGGAACCTCACCAAAACTGATTCTGGCATATCCAATGGCATCAAACCCAGAGCTGCTGCAAATGCTACTAAACCAGAACCGGCAGGGAAAGAAATTCCCAGAGGAAAACGGGTATGAGAATCACCCCCAGTTCCCACTGTATCTGGTAACAACATCCGGTTTAACCAAGAATGAATAATCCCATCTCCCGGACGTAATGCAACTCCACCACGAGCAGAAAAGAAATCAGGTAATTCTTTATGAGTCTTAATATCGACTGGTTTGGGATAAGCAGCAGTATGACAAAAACTCTGCATTACCAAGTCGGCACTAAAACCAAGGCAAGCAAGTTCTTTCATTTCGTCCCTGGTCATTGGTCCAGTCGTATCCTGAGAACCTACCGTTGTCATCAATGGTTCGCAAGGTGTTCCCGGACGAATGCCTGGTAAACCGCAAGCTTTACCCACCATTTTCTGTGCCAAGCTGAAACCTTTTCCTGTATCTGCTGGTAGTAGGGGACGAGTGAATACAGAACTAGTTTCTAATCCCAAAGCGTTGCGGGTCTTGTCCGTGAGACTACGGCCAATTAATAGAGGAATCCGTCCACCGGCTCGTACTTCTTCAAGTATGGTTTCTGGTTTCAGGGTAAAGGTGGAAATTATTTCTCCTGCTTCGTTGGTAATTTTGCCTTTATAGGGATGAATAGTTATTACCATACCTGTCTCCATTTTTGTGACATCACATTCGATAGGCAATGCGCCAGAATCTTCCGCAGTGTTGAAGAATATAGGAGCAATTTTACCTCCCAGAATATAACCACCAGAACGTTTATTAGGAATGAAGGGAATATCTTCTCCAATGTGCCACAGCATCGAGTTACAAGCAGATTTCCGGGATGAACCTGTACCGACAATATCTCCCACATAAGCGACTGGATGACCTTTCTGTTTTAATTTGGCAATTTTATTTAACCCTTCTGGCATTTTTGACTCTAGCATCACTAATGCGTGAAGAGGAATGTCGGGGCGAGTAGTAGCGTGGGGAGCAGGTGACAGGTCGTCGGTGTTGGTTTCACCAGGAACTTTGAAGACCGTGACCGTTATTGCTTCTGGGAGTTGAGGGCGAGTGGTAAACCATTCTGCTGCTGCCCAAGAATCTACTACTTGTTTGGCGTAGGGGTTAGTTTCTGCTAATTCTATAACGTCATTGAAAGCCTCATATACGAGCAGAATTTTACTTAGGGCAGTAGCTGCTGTGCTGGCAAGTTCATAATTTTCCGATTTGAGTATGTCAATTAGAGATTGGACATTATAACCACCAACCATTGTTCCTAATAGTTCTACTGCGTAGGTGGGAGTTATTAGAGGACTGATGATTTCTTCTTTAGCAATACCTGTGAGAAATCCTGCTTTGATATAAGCTGCTTCATCTACTCCTGGCGGTACGCGATCGCGCAGTAATGCTATTAATTTTTCCTCTGTTCCTGCCGGTGGACTTTTCAGTAATTCACACAACTCTGATGTTTGTTTAGCACCTAGTGGTACGGATGGGATACCTAAGTTTCCTCGTTGTTGGCCCTGATTGTCATAGTCTTCTAACATTGTCATAGTGTTCTTCTAGTTAACTAACATTAATTCTACAGTTTTGATGTCAGGAGGATTTTGATAGAGTACTAAAAATACTATATTTTTAGACTTTTGTCTTTCAACTATGTACTTTTGACTATGTCTTCCCATTTCGCGATCGCGCAGTAATGCTATTAATTTTTTCTGTGTTTCTACAGGTGGACTTTTCAGTAATTTGCACAACTATGATGTTTGTTTAGCACCTAGTGGTACAGATAGGATACTTAATTTTGCTCGTTTAGGTCTGAATTTTACAGGAACTTTATCAGGACTTACGGAAAGGCACTAACTGTAGTGTAAATATCTAAGATAATTATCAAAAATACACTATATATAGCGGTACTGCGTAAGTCCTGTTTATAAGTTATTCGCCACCCTGTGTCTAAATTTCAACGTCTAAGTCTTGAAGAAATCCCCCTTTTTTCATTGGTTGAGAGTAGAAATTTTAGATACGTTATTACCCGAAGGAATCTCTAAGTATAATCCCAGAGTTATCAAAAAGCCTGTATCTAAGTTTTGTTCTAAAAAACCAAAACACTTAGGTAGCCCTCGACAGATAGAACCTCCTTCTTTTCGTCTTATCAATCATGCTTTTAGCGTTAACTGAACCGTATTGCTATATAACCGGATTCTATCAGTACTTACGTAAGTATACAGTTATATTAAATTATTAAAACTATAATTAGTTATTTTTTCGGATATATATTACTTTAAGGATACATTATACCGACTAATTGAAATATTCTTCAATTAAAATGAAGCAAATCTTACCTTGAATAACTGAAGGTTTTTAGGATCAAAGTAGTTAAGCCTTCGCGGAGCATGGGGCTGGCTATATCACATAAAATTATAGTGAATATAGTCGACATTGTTATGTGCCAAATATATAGTAATCCGCCTATAGGTCGCAAAAGATATAATAATAATAAAATATCCAATTCCCTAGACAAAAAATGAATATTTTAGATGAAGTAGACGATTTTATTAATCAAAAATGCATAGTCAAAAGAAATAAAAAGAACCACAGCATGTCAAAATAATTTTATCGGAAAAATCCTACTATAAAATCAAAGAATTATTAAATGTAACTCAGGAGCTTTATTAGGAAATAAAAAAAATCAAGCACTGTTTCATTTTGCAGAAAGTTTACGCCTTAAATGATATTGTAAAATAAGGTTGTTTAAAGGCGTTTAAAAAAGGACAAATAATTGAGAAAATGAGGGTACAGAATTACCTAATATTTTCAGACTTAAAAAAATATTTAAAGAAGCAATGTAATGTAGATTTTTTATGTTTCATAAAATTCTTATTACTTACTAAAAAAAGTGGGAATAACTTGGAAAAAAAGCTCAAAAAAGTAATCCGGATAAAAATGATTAATTAGTGAAAGCAAAAAAAATAAATAGAAGAATTATTGAGAATATGGCAACCAGAAATAGAAAGTAAAAGCTTTACAGCGTCTATAGTTTACCAATCTCATCTATTATGAGTAGCTCTATAAAGCTATACTTGGGTAAGAACAGATAAAAGAATAGACAATCCGATGAAAAATGAAAAATAAAGACAAACTTATTATGCAGCCAAAGATTATCAAGATAAGGAATTTATTGTGCAAGAATTAAAAAAGTGAAAATACTAATTTTAAAAATTTAAAATAGCATTTAAAATAGCAAAGACTGGAAGAAGATTGGCAATATTTGGGAACGGTAAAACTTATGATGACTCTCAAAAAAATCGAGAATATTTTATGTTAATCAATCAAGATTTACCAGAAGAAAAATGGTTGATAAATTGTATTCTCATTTGCTCCGGCAACCCCAGAATAAAACCCCGTAGAAGATATGTGGTTACAAACAAAAAAAATATTACTATACTTGATTATATTTGTAGTTCTTTTAAAATAGTTAAGTGGCTATTTAATTTTTTTGCAGATGGTCAAATATTTAATTTTCCCAAACTTTTTCAGTATGGAATTTTGCCATAACCACTCAGAGGATTGCTATAGTCTCTTTGCGTAAGTCCTGATCTACTAGAAAAATCAACTAAATTTAGTCAACCATTGACCCTCAATTGACCCTCAATTGACCCTCAATTGCTCTTGTTGTTTAGGGAAAAATTAAGTATGTTTATATTGACAACTAAAAAAGCCATAAACTAAAGTTTTTTGGTGGTCCTGTATATGTAGTGATAAGCCAATATAAATGATTATTTATTGACATTATTTTCATAGATATTACTTTTAATATCTATCCGAAAATAACTAATTATAGTATTTACAATTCCCTAGTTGACAGTAAGCTATATATAGCGTACCTTCCTAAGTTATGATGATTAATAATATACGTTTAAATATTTATGTCCTAATTAGGGGAGTAAGATTTTATACAAATTAACATTATTTAAGATAAGAGATGGAACACATACAAATAAAAGGTGAGGAATTATGGGAAGCTATTACTAATTTAATGGCAGCACCAGTAGTTATTAGTCGTGCAGTTGATGGTGTAGTTCTTTTCCATAACGAATCCTTTGGAATTACTTTTGGGCTTCCTAATCATAAATTCATCGGTATTCGAATATCTAATTTTTACTTTAACACTCAAGAATATGAATTATTGTTAGTAAATTTATATCAGGAAGGTATGCTGGAAAGCTCCAAAGCACAACAGAGGTTTGATCGTGAAGTTTGCTTGAAAAAACTCGATGGTACACCATTTTGGGTTAGAGCATTAATGTATTCTGTCAAATTCAATGGCGAAGTTGCGATACTGTCTATATTTTTGTCTTCCTCGGAAAGCAAACTTACTCAAAAATCACTGCTAAAAGAAGCTTTAACTTTTGAGTATCTCTATGATGCGGTAATTCTCACAGATATTGAGGGTAATATCATTGACTGGAACTCAGCAGCAACCAGAATGTTTGGTTATAGTAAAACTGATGTCTTGGGCAAGACTCCAGCTATTTTACACAAAGAAGAAATAGCCTCTGTGTTAACACAGCAAATAATAGAAGGGATGAAGGCTAATGGTAAATGGATAGGACAAATTAACTTTATTCGCAAAAATGGTAGTGAGGGTGTATGTGAAACAACGGTTGTGCCAATACTAGATAAGTGTCATAAAGTAGTTGGTTCTATAGGAATTAACCGAGATATCACTGAACAAAAACAAGCCCAGGAGTTAGAACGCCAGCAAGTAGAGGCAGCGCTCCAAGAAAGTGAAGAACGTTACCAGCGTTTGTTAAGGAACTCACCAGAAGCGATAGTGGTAAACTACATGGAAAAAATTATCTATACAAATTTGGCTGGAGCCAAATTACTTGGGGTGAATTCCCCAGAGGAAATAATTGGTCAATCATTCTGGAAATTTATTCCTTTAGAATATATAGAAGTAAGAAAACAGCCTTTGCAACAAGTTCAAAAAGAAGGAAGACAAATATATTTACAAGAAGAAAAGTTAATTAGACTAGATGGAAAAATGATAGATGTGGAAATAGTTGGAATTCCTTATACTTATGATGGCAAGGCAGCAACACAGATAATTATTAGAGATATCACTGAAACTAAACAAATACAAGCCAAACTTATTTATAACAAACTTCATGATCCACTGACAGGTTTACCAAACCGTACCTTCTTTTTTGAGCGACTAAGACTAGCATTGAATCGGTCTCGAGAACACCCAAGTTATCAGTTTGCCGTTCTCTTTCTGGATTTAGATCGCTTTAAAGTAATTAACGATAGCTTGGGACATGGGATAGGAGATAAACTATTGGTAGCAATCAGCAAGCGACTACAAAACTGTATCAAAACTTCAGATACTCTGGCAAGATTGGGAGGAGATGAATTTACGATCTTACTAGAGTATCTAACCAATATTAGCTACATTACCAGAGTAGCCCTCAAAATTAATCAAGAACTTGGCAAAGCAATTTATCTGGAAGGAAATGAAGTATTTACTACAGCAAGTATTGGTATTGTTACCAGCTTGGGAAATTTGATCAAGGATGTGGACGAAAATTATTTCCCTATTTGTCCCACTTACAACAACCCAGAAGACTTACTGCGAGATGCAGAAATTGCCATGTATCGGGCTAAAGCTTTAGGTAGAGGAAGGCATGAGGTGTTTGATTTGAGAATGCATAGGCAAGCTATATCCCTATTAAACCTAGAGAATGATCTACGACGGGCAGTAGAAATGATTAAACAAAATCCTGCCAATTCTCAATTTATTTTAAATTACCAACCAATTATCTGTTTATCTACAGGTAAAATTACTGGCTTTGAATCTTTACTACGTTGGTATCATCCCACTCAAGGTTTGATTTCTCCAGGAAAATTTATCCCTCTAGCAGAAGAAACAGGTTTAATAGTGCCTTTAGAAATTTGGATATTACGAGCTGCTTGTCATCAATTAACTATTTGGCAGCAAGAATTTAACTATCAATGTACAGATTACAAGGACAAATTGACAACAAATAATACTCAAGAAAGAACCCTGATATATAATTCTTTACCTGACAAACAAAATGGCAATGGTAAACTTCCTTATCCTTACTCTGTATATAATTCTAGTTTTCAAGTTCCTAGTGATAATTTTACCATGAATGTCAATCTCTCTAGTAAGCATCTTTCACAACCAAATTTATTAGAAGAAATTAGCAAAATTTTGCAAGAAATAAATTATCAGCCTAATTCTTTGAAGTTAGAAATTACTGAAACTATAATTGTGGAAAATGTTAGTTTAGCCACTAAAATATTGAATAAACTAAAAGATAAAAATATTAAATTATCAATAGATGATTTTGGTACAGGTTATTCATCATTAAGTTATCTACACCAGCTTCCTATTAATAGTATTAAAATAGACCGTTCTTTTGTGAGTGGATTAGACTCGGATACAAGTGGTAAAATGTTAAAAATTTTAAGTGCTATTACTGGATTAGCTCATAATTTAGATTTAGAAGTAATTGCAGAAGGAATAGAAACTGAAACTCAAGTACAACAACTTAAAAAACTTAAGTGCAATAAAGGACAAGGGTATTTGTTCTCCGAACCATTGGCAAGTCAACAAGCAACTGAGCTACTTCGTAATTTTAAATATAAAGTCTGATAGCTAACAATTAGTAGTAAGCTAGAAGTTATTACTTTTATTTTTTTCTTTTGTAGTGTCTATCATCAGCACATTTCCCAATATTTGGCTCCAAGTTTCCCTCGTCGGAGCATGGTTAGGAATTATTTTAATTCTTGCCGAGGCACTTAACCGCTTTGTTAAAGTGGATCCAGAAATGTCGCGAAAAGTAGTTCATATTGGCACAGGCAATGTAATTCTATTAGCTTGGTGGTTGAAAATACCAGCCTGGGTAGGTATTAGTGCCGGAATTATCTCAGCAGCGATCGCTCTTATTTCCTATCGACTACCTATTCTTCCTAGTGTTAATGGTGTAGGGCGCAAAAGTTTAGGAACATTTTTCTACGCAGTTAGTGTTGGTATTCTTATTGGTTGGTTTTGGTCTATTCAACAACCTCAATATGCTGCCCAAGGTATTTTAATTATGGCTTGGGGTGATGGACTAGCTGCTGTTATTGGTCAAAATTTTGGTAAACATCCCTATCAAGTCTGGGGAATGAACAAAAGTTGGGAAGGTTCCCTAGCAATGTGTTTGGTTAGCTATATTGTTTGTAGTTTAATTTTGTTGGCAGTGCAAGGCAACATTTGGCAAACCTGGGTAGTTGCTATTCCAGTGGCATTTGTTGCTACGGGTTTAGAGACCTTATCAAAAGTTGGTCTGGATAATTTGACTGTACCATTGGGTAGTGCTGCTCTTTGCTTCCTTCTCAATCAATTTTTTTGACGGGAATAGGCAATAACTTAGTTGATAAATAACCTTTTTCTCCCTTATCTATAAATCTGGTCTGCATGAACTGACTCTGGGTAATGACCTGTAATGACCTGTGTAGTTTTTTAATTCTTTAACAGTCGCTTTTAAATTTCCTGATACATTATAATTGTCCCAACTTATTCGATCTAAAAATACATATCGAGCTATACAACTGGCAGATACTTTTCCTCCAAATTCTGTGTTTTTCCCGGCTTTTACTCTCACTATTGGAGGTACATGATGTTGATTTAGACTTACTATTTTATGATCTATAGCAGTCCTAAATAGGTAGGGAAAATCAAAAAGTAAATAAAACTTTCAAAACTCTTACCTATTCTCTATTTTCTGTTCCCTGTTCCCTAAAAAGCAGTGGGATTTTTGCCACGAATAAAATAGGATTCCTATATTCGTCGTTTTTTTTGTTATCCCATATCCATGGTTGTTGATGATCTACTTCACATTATGTCTAAACATTATGTCTAATGAAGTTTTATCTTGTCTATTATTCAGAAGTTTTAGGCTGGCATCTTTCTCTATTAGCAAGTCTATGGGAATTGAATTTTTCCTGACATATTTCAGTGCTTTCTTAGTTTTTTTACGAGAATGATTTCAGTTGATGCCAATACTTATCTTGAGTATTTAAAATTAAAATAAAAATCTAAAACAGAGGACGTTTCGACTTACTTTTTACAATGTTCTCAAGATTGTTTAAGAGAAGGATTTGATAAGTTGACTATTATTTTATATCAGGACTCGACAGATAAAAAGAGTATGAAATCTCAATTAAAATTTCATCCCATTAATGCTGAAATATCAGATAAAATGAAGAAATAAAGTCCTTATTAAATCTCAAATTTCAAACTTTTAAGAAAACTCAAGTTATGACCTAATAAAGTATAATCTTCTAGCGGGAAGGAAGTATTAATAATTACCCATGGTTAATTGACAAGATGGGTTTGCCCTACACATAAATCTACCCCACCTTTCTTTACTGATAGATAGGGTATTGAACTATTTATTGGTTTGATCAAAACTTATAAGTTAGCAAGTAGGGGATGTTACCTGACTTCGTTTATTTGCCCTAATCTACATCTGACCAATTAGGTCCTTGATAAACATCTCCTTCAAAAGGACTTACACCAACCATTGGGTACATATCATCAC
This sequence comes from Trichodesmium sp. MAG_R02, assembly GCA_023356605.1. Taxonomy (GTDB): domain Bacteria; phylum Cyanobacteriota; class Cyanobacteriia; order Cyanobacteriales; family Microcoleaceae; genus Trichodesmium. The sequence continues at coordinate 10,358 of JAKQYE010000203.1, forward strand.
TAGGACCAAAAATCCGACGAATAGCCTCTGAGATATAAACAACAGCTTCTTCTATAGATTTGAAAATATTCATAAACCCTGCCTCTTAATTTGTTGTTAAAACTTTTTTTCTTTCCACTTTACTAAGTCTAACCTATTATTGGGTAACTTAACTGTATTTGTTACATTTATTTGAACCTTGTATTATTTCGTAATTATTTTCTGGAGAAATTAAGGCAAAACATGAAGATTTTAAGATTTATTTTAATAATAATTAACCTTAAACCTATATTGAAACTGACGTAATTAACTATATCACCTCTCACTTCTAGTCTAGTACTTTTACTCAATTAAATTATGTTTAAACCTACATTCTGGACTTATTAATGTCAGAAAAAAAATATATATAAATCATCAGAATTTCAAGCAAGTTATTATTGTATAGAGCATAAAAAAGTGACAGTTAAAATATTTCCGAGCTGATGTCAATGGAACAGGACTTACGCAGGTACACTATATATAGCGTACTTTCAACTAGGGAATTGTAAATACTATAATTAGTTTTTTTTTCGGATGGATATTACTTTTAATGTGTATTCAAACAAGGTTAGGTTACAAAAAATTAAATTTATTCCCTAAAAGTCTTTAATTATTATATAATAATGACATGATTATATTAGTTTCAAAACATGAATTTTAATTTTGTTGTAACTCGTCAATATTTACTTAAATCTCACACAAATTTTACAATGAAAAACCTGGCAAATCATCTGGAGGATATTAGCCATGATACAATAAATCGCTATTTAAGATATTAGTCTTTTTAAAAATATTTGCTTCTAACCCACATTTCGCACAACATAATTGTATTACAAGAGGTTACAAGAAAATATCTATTTAATTTACGTATAATTACTTATGGTCTTTAGTCACTTCAAGTGAGATCATAAAACTGATGATTCCATCCTTATTGAGTATCAAAAAAATGTCTTTAATAGAATCAATAACA
>JAKQYE010000204.1 GCA_023356605.1 Trichodesmium sp. MAG_R02
AAGCAATGAAAGAATTCTGTACGGCTAATGGGATAACTATAGATAAAGTAATAAAAGAAATAGGTGGGGGATTAAATTTTAAACGGAAAAAATTTATAACACTGTTATCACAAGTTATGACAGGACTTGTTGAATCTATTTACGTGGCACATAAAGATAGATTGTGTCGATTCGCCTTTGATTGAGTAGAACAAGTAGCAACCATAAATGGTACAAAGATAATTGTAGCTAATAATGATTCATTATCTCCACAACAAGAACTGGTTGAGGATATGATGGCCATCATTCATAGCTTTAGTTGTCTCTAGGTAGGAACATAGGTGGTTCCCCAGTTCAAAAACTTGTTCAGTCTGCCCAAATATAACAAGATATGCCCCTATGTGAAAGGGTTTATCATTGTCAAAATTGTGGGCAAGTTATGGACAGGGACTTGAATGGGTCAATCAATCTCGAAAATTGGACAAAAAATGCCGATAGCTTATCGGTGAACGCCTGTGGACTTGAAGGTGCCGTCTCCCTTGGTTGAAGCAGGAATTGAACAGCAAGCCTGTCTAGGTTTGTATAGGTTTCATTAAGCAGCCAAGATTGCTAAAGTTGTAGTGAGAAAGTCCCGAATATTTATCTCAAAGAACTCATTCAGGCCCTGATTGTAGCTATAGGATATAGACCGGGATTTAAACGCGACAATAAATATAAAGAATAGGGCGGCAGGGCATTCCGTCTTTGAAGCTTGTGGAGTCAGACCTCACGAGGGGACTATGAAACGAGAAGCCCACAGTATAGCGTGATCTTAGTGTTGGAGTATGTCACTACTGTGCCAGAATTGCCGGAAGTAGAAATAGTTAAACAAGGCCTAAATCAACTGACTCTCAATAAAGAAATATTGGGCGGGGAAGTGTTGCTACAACGGACAGTTGCTTACCCCATATCTATTGACGATTTTTTAGGTGGGTTACAGGGAAAAGCGATCGCCCAATGGCATCGACAAGGTAAATACTTACTGGCCCAACTCTACAAATGGGGCGAAAAAAACTCACAACTCCAAGCTAGAGAAAATCAAGATGGTTGGCTAGGAGTACATCTACGAATGACAGGGCAACTCTTATGGGTAAACCCAGATGAAAGTTTGCACAAACATACACGAGTGAGATTGTTTTTTGCTCATCAATCTTCAGGAGGTGAATATCATTCTACCCATGAATTGAGGTTTGTAGATCAACGAACTTTTGGTCAGATGTGGGGAGTACCACCAGAAAAAGAAATATCTCGAATTATAACTGGTCTAAAGCAACTGGGGATTGAACCATTTTCTCCAGAATTTTGCCCAAACTACCTTAACAAAAAATTCTACAAAAGACATCGACCCATTAAAACAGCTCTTTTAGACCAGACAACTATTGCCGGGTTAGGTAATATCTATGCTGATGAAGCTTTATTTCTCAGTGGTATTAGACCAACAACTATATGTAAAGATTTGACTGAAAACCAAATAGAAAAATTACATTTAGCCATACTTAAAGTATTACAAACTGCTATAGATGCAGGTGGTACAACTTTTAGCAACTTTCTTAATGTTAAAGGAGTTAATGGTAATTATGGAGGTGTAGCTTGGGTTTATAATCGTGCTGGTCAACAATGTAGAATTTGTAATACATCTTTAGAAAAAATTAAGCTCGCGGGGCGGTCTACCCATTTTTGTCCTCAATGTCAGAAATAATAGGGAGTAGGGTATGCTAAATTGAAAAGGTCAACCTAATCTAATTCCCGTTTTAGAATTTAATGCAGAAAAGACAATAAATGGAAATGATATATGGCAGAGATTAAAAAAGGTAGTTTAGTTCGTGTTGTGCGAGAAAAACTAGAAAATAGTTTAGAGGCTAAAGCAAGTGACAATAGGTTTCCTCCTTACATATTTGAGAGTAAGGGGGAAGTTGTTGATACTAGGGGAGATTACGCTTTTATCAAATTCGGCAAAGTACCGACTCCGAATATTTGGTTGCGACTAGACCAGTTAGAAACATTTGAGTAACATTTTTCATCAACTTTAATAAACTACTTCCAGTGGGGGTATTCTTTTTAATTAGGTATTAGAATTGGAGGCTCTTGCATATCCTATGTGAAGTTCTTCCATCACTTATACTAATTAGATAAATGTTTGTAACACTAGGTCTGGTTATTAATAGGGTACTTGTCCCATCGGTAAATTCCATGTATGGCAAAGACTTCAAATTTTTTGAATACCCTTTTATCAATGGGGATTTGGCATTACACTTTATTGAATAGGAAACTCACTCCTAACCCCGACTATGGATGGAGAGGGAGGGAATATGTAGAGCTTACTGAAAAAGCATGAAAATGGTTGATTTTTTATTCAAAGGAAAGATGATGATAATCAAAGACTATCATCATTTATTCAAGTATAAGTTGAAATGATTAAACAGACCGCAAAAATAGTTTTTTCTGCAAAAAGGTATAAAAAAAGATGAAAAACCTTTTTTAAGAGTGTAGAAAGATTGATTACTAAGAAAGTAATTGCGATCGCGCAGAGGAACGGAGTTCTATCCTAGTCACAAAAGTTTTAGAAAGTTTTGACATTACTTTTTCCAAACTAAATCCTCTTTTTGCTTGCCCAAATTTGCCCTCAATATTGATCTTGTTTATTTTGTTTCTTATCAATATTTTTTGGTGGTCTTCCCAAAGGAGGGCTGCTGATTCTAATACCTTTGTCTTTACAAAATTTTTCGTTTTCTCTAGTTCGGTAAATCTGGTCTGCATGAACTGACTCTGGGTAGTGAACTGTGTAGTTTTTCAACTATTCTACTTGAGCCTTTGGATCTCCTGATTCATTATAGTTATCCCAACTTATTCGATGTAAAATACATATGGCTCTATACAACTTGCAGATAGTTTGGCTCTAAATTTTGTATTTTTTCCCCTTTTTCCTCTCACTCTTTTTCCTCTCACTAATTTTTCATGAGAAAATTAGTTACAACTTTTCATGATAGTGAAAATTGATGTCCATAGCTATAAGGCTTTCAGAGAAAAAATTTGGGGCGATAGATAAATAAAACTTATCAATTTAATGTTAAGAAGTGCGGAATGTGGGTTTACGATTAAATCCTCCCATCTCTCCAGCTTTTTCCAGGAAGTTTTATTCTCCGGCCCTCCCCTTATCTGGTTAGGTATCTAAAAGCCTTTCATAACAAGCTATCGCGCTATTTTTTTCTAAGATTAGAAATTGAGAGAGAAAAAAGAAATAAAATTACCTTCAATTTCCGTGGTTAGGCGATCGCCAAGTTTTTAGAATGAAAATGCCCTACAGCTTCCTCAGGGCAAACCCATCTAATTTGCTAATTCGTATATATAGTGTTTTTAAAATTAAATCAACACTATAACCTATTAAGCATTTAAACTAAGTATAGTCATTTCAAATAAGGATGGAAAACTTTTTCTGCACCAAACGCGAGTTATAGCAAGAAATACTAGTCTCAATATAAATTAAAATGACTATATTATAAACTTTACTAAAACAGCCAAATCCTTACTTCACAAAATTTTTGCTTTAATTGGTTGTTATTAGAATAAGCAATCTAAATAGTTAACAGCTATGGAAAAGCTATATAGTCTAAAATATGCCGATTTAATTGGTTATTTTGGGTCTAAAAAGTATTATAAAACTACAAAATGAACCTCAAAAGTATTGCCAGACAAGTAAATTAGAGAACCCAGATGCAGGAAGGATAATTCATTTAAGAGCATTTGAGTAAATCTTGTTGTCTAGGAAAGAATTCAAAAAAGAACACTTTGTACACTATATTTTATATTTACCAACCAAGGAATCACTTAAGCAGATAACAAAAAGTGAATTGAGCACAATTCATGATACCTACTGGGGAATAGAAAATTTTCACACACAGACCAATAAAACAAGTGTGTGGTATATGTAAATTTATGGTAGGGAATAACCTAGAAATTAGAACACACATATTGTATTCACTTCTAGCATTTGTCCGTTAATAAAAAATGCGCTTTGAAAAAGTAATTTCTAACTGGCATGAATTGCAGAGAAATCTATTTACAACTTACATTCCGCACGTCAAAATGTAGTATATCAGATATACTATTGAAAGCCTTGCCTGATAATAACTCTAAACTTTGTAAGTAAAAATATATATTACAGAAACTATTGATACTTATTAGCAATAATAGAGGCTGTAATCCACCTTCTTCGTTAAAAATACCCTTGTAGTATACTTGAAGTGCGTAATGTGGGTTACAACAGTTATTCGGGAATATGTTTTAGATCCGACATTCCGCAGGTCTTCATATATCTTTATGTATATTTACATTTTAAAGAGACTTATACGAAGAATATTCGTTATAGAACTCAATATCAACAAAATTTATGAATAACTAATTTTTTATGAAAAAATTATTTACGATTCTTTATAATTGTGAAAATTGAGGTTTATAGCAATAAGGTTTTCAGGGGTAGCATTTGGGGTGATAGATAAATAAAACTTATCAATTTAATGTTAAGAAGTGCGGAATGTGGGTTAGATAATTTGAGCAATGCCGACATTACTTAAGCAAATATACCTTTTTTTTTGTCAATGGGTAAATCCTAATTATTTTTTATACACCTTTTCCCTTAGTGCACTTTGAACCATAAGTTGTGCTAAGACTTGAGCCCACAGCGCTATAATAACTGTCTTCAAAGACAATATGGTTTAGAGGATATTTTTAAAGGAGTTCCCTGTTTGGGCAAAAGCTAGGGAGTCAAAAAAAATTTAGAGGTAGACTTGACAGATGTAGAATATTTTGCATTGATTAATTGTAAACAGAATATGCGTCAGAGTATAGAGATGGCACAAAAAATACTCAATATTTAGTTTTGTCTCTCTACAAGCATTTCTGAATTTTGAAATTAAGAGTTATTAGAGTCTTTTCTGATAGTTCAATATAAATTTTAAATTGGTTAATCATTTAACTGGTCGTGGGCAGGTTTAATAAACAAAAAAGATGAGTCTACCCAATGACGTTTATTAATGATTTCACACACATAAGGAAATCTGAAAATGTCAACAGAAAATCAGAATTTAGGCACAGAGACAAATATTAATTTAGGGGATGATAATAAAAGTATTGAAGAGTCAAAATTTGAGAATGTAAATAAAACCAGTCTACTGCTTACTTTATGGGATTTGGGAGGAGAAGGAGAAACAGCTATAGGAGTAAAAAAAAGTGAATTAACTAGTAGAGTTAAACGCAAAAAATACGGTAAAAAAATAGGTAAATATCAAAGGGTATATAAGGAATTAGAAAAATTAGGAGCAATTAGAATTGAGGTAAAAAATAGAGCAGTATTAGTTTTTATTACAGATATAGGTAAACAAATGTTGGGAAAGGGTTTACAAAATCCAGATTTTCACTTTGAAGGAACTGTCGTAGCAACAAGGTTAGCGAATACACTTTTGAGATGGATACGAGAAATGAGTAGTGATGAAAATTTGGAAATGGAAATGGAACCAATGGTAGCTTCTGAAGGGACTTTATATGAAGAGGAATAGGGAGGAAAAACTGAAGCTGGGAAAAGAAAATATTCCTCAGTGATATAGAACCCATTTGCTATGCATTTTATCTAATGCCATTTTTCTAGAAAAGTCAGGAGATTTATTTGGAGAATTGGTAATTGTTACAGCAATTTCGGCTTTGATTGCAACCTTGATGGGTGGGAATTTATGCTAAATATTCTTTTGCTCTAGCTCCTGTCATAGGACTAAATGTCTATTTTGCTTTTTCTGTAGTTTTAGGATTAGGGATTGATTGGCGAGTAGCCCTAGCTGCAGTCTTGCTTGAGGGATTAATCTTTATTGGGTTAACTGTTACTAACATTAGCATTATTACCACGTCATTATTAGGATAGGTTTTTGGGTTTATCCCCCACCTAAAGGCACTGTAAGCATACCACAATTGCCCACAGATTTGTTTGGTCAAGCTTTTGTCGGTTTAATCCAAATATGGCAGATTAATATTTGGCAAGCCTTTCGTATTATATTAGTCTCTCTTTCTGTAGATATATTCGATATAGTACTTATTTGGCATATATAGTATATGTTACTAGTCTAACTATAAGTTATATAAAACTTTATAAAAAAATATAATTTTTCTATCTAAACTTAATATGAATATAACTAATATATTGATTACTAATAACCGTTGGAAATTTTGGATTGATCGTGGAGGTACATTCACAGACATAGTCGCTAAATCTCCCGACGGTAAAATTATTATTCATAAATTACTATCAGAAAATCCAAAACACTATCCTGATGCACCAGTTCAAGGGATTAGAGAAATATTAGGAATTTCTCAAAATCAACCTATACCTTCAAAAGAAATAGAAGTAATCAAAATGGGTACAACTGTTGCCACAAATGCTTTATTAGAAAGAAAAGGTGATCCCACAGTTTTAGTGATTACTAAAGGTTTCAAAGATGCACTAAGAATTGGTTATCAAAACCGCCCTAATATTTTTGCTAGACAAATTATTTTGCCTGAAATGCTCTATCAAAAAGTCATCGAAGTTGAGTCACGTTATACAGCTAAAGGCGAAGAAATAATTCCACTTCAAACAACAGAGTTAATTTCTCAACTTGAAACAGCATACAACGAAGGAATTAGAAGTTGTGCTATTGTATTGATGCATGGTTATCGTTACCCGAAACACGAACAAAAAATTAAAGAAATTGCTGACAAAATTGGATTTACTCAAGTATCTGTTTCCCATGAAGTTAGTCCTTTAATGAAATTAGTTAGTCGGGGAGATACTACTGTAGTTGATGCTTATTTATCACCAATTTTACGACGATATGTAAATCAAGTTCGTGATTTTTTATTAGAAAAATCAGGAGGTAATAGGGAACAGGGAAAAGATATTTTAAATAGCATTAATTCCCCAGATATTAACTTAGTTAAATTAATGTTTATGCAGTCGAATGGCGGTTTAACGGATGCTCATAAATTTCAAGGCAAAGATAGTATATTATCTGGTCCTGCTGGTGGAATTGTTGGAGCAGTTCAAACAAGCAAAAATGCAGGTTTTCATCAAATAATTAGTTTTGATATGGGTGGCACATCTACCGATGTTGCTCATTATGCTGGAGCTGCAAATCAAACAATAGAATATGAACGAGAATTTGAAACAGAAATTGCGGGAATACGTCTACGAACTCCTATGATGTCAATACATACTGTTGCTGCTGGTGGAGGTTCAATTTTATTTTTTGATGGCGCTCGTTATCGTGTCGGACCTGAATCTGCAGGAGCCAATCCTGGGCCTGCTGCTTATGGAAAAGGCGGACCTTTAACAATCACAGATTGTAATATAATGGTAGGAAAAATACAACCAGAATTTTTTCCTAAAGTTTTTGGTCAAGATGGAAATTTACCTTTAAATTTGGATATTGTTAGAGAAAAGTTTACTCAGTTAACAGCAGAAATAGGTGATAGTAGAAAACCCGAGGAAGTAGCAAGTGGATATTTAGCGATCGCTGTCGAAAAAATGGCAAATGCGATTAAAAAAATTTCTCTCCAAAAGGGTTATGATATTTCCGAATATACACTTTGTTGTTTTGGCGGAGCGGGAGGACAACATGCTTGTTTAATTGCTGATTCTTTGGGCATGAAAAAAATATTTATTCATCCTTATGCTGGAGTTTTATCAGCTTATGGTATGGGATTAGCAGATATCCGAGTTATGAAAGAAAAAGCAGTTGAAAAAATATTAACTCCTGAATTATTACCAGAATTAGAGCAAATTTTTACCAAGCTAGAAACGGAAACCAAACAAGGGTTACTCACAGAAAGTTTCTCCCCTACAGATTCAGATTTAGAATCTATTTCTTGTTATTCTAAATTATCCAAAGTTCGCCTCAAATATCAAGGCAGTGACTCAGTATTAATAGTAGACTTTGCTAAAAATATTTCTACAATAAAAGCTGAATTTGAAACAGCTCATCGACAAAGATATGGATTTATTATGGCAAAAAAATCCTTAATAGTTGAAGCTGTTTCCCTAGAACTTATTCAGCATATGGAAGCTCCCGAAGAAATAGAAAAATATCCTGCCCAAAAATCTCCTACAACTCCAGTTACAACAACACAAATATACACCGCAGAAAAATGGCATGATACTCCTATTTATCTACGAGAAAATTTACAACCAGGAGACAAAATTAATAGTCCTGCTTTAATAATTGAAAAAACCGGAACTAATATTATCGAACCTGGATGGCAAGCAGAATTAAATGCCAAAAATCACCTGATATTAACCAAAAGTAAAACTACAGAAAAATCTATACAGGTAACCACTAACTTTCAAACAAAAATTCTAACTTCAGCAGACCCAGTAATGCTAGAAATATTTAATAATTTATTTCGAGGGATAGCTGAACAAATGGGTATTACATTACAAAATACCAGTTCATCAGTAAATATCAAAGAACGCCTCGATTTTTCCTGCGCTATATTTGACCAAGATGGTGAATTAGTTGCCAATGCTCCTCATATTCCCATACATTTAGGTTCCATGAGCGAAAGTGTTAATGCCTTGATTTCTGACAAAGGCGACAGTCTCAAACCAGGAGATGTTTATGTTTTAAATAATCCCTACAATGGAGGTACTCATCTACCAGACATAACAGTTATTACTCCCGTGTTTTTAACTCTAGAAAAACAAAAAAAGTCTTCTGTCATTGCAAAGCATGATTTGGAAAATAAGAACAATGATATTTTTCCTGAAACTAACTCCGCTGAAGAAATTTTATCCGATACAAATATTGCTTTAGACGATAAATCTATTAATCAAAAATTAAAGTCCGTCAACCTTCCTAGCAATAAAAATTTGACTTCGGAGAATGAGGCAAATATTCCCCTAACTTACCCTGAAAATAGAGAAAAAATAGGAACTCCTATATTTTATGTCGCCTCTCGCGGACATCATGCAGACATTGGTGGAATTACTCCCGGATCCATGCCTCCCCACAGCAAAACAGTCGAAGAAGAAGGAATACTAATTGATAATTTCCAACTTGTTAAAAATGGAAAATTTCAAGAAACAGAACTATTAAAAATTCTCACATCTGGCAAATATCCTGCCAGAAACACTAGGGAAAATATTGCTGACTTACAAGCACAAGTAGCTGCCAATGAAAAAGGTGTACAAGAACTGCACAAAATGACTACACATTATGGCTTAGAAATTGTACAAGCTTACATGAAATTTGTTCAGGATAATGCCGAAAACTCAGTACGCCAAGCTATTAAAAAATTATCTTCATCACTCACTAACAAGACTGCAACCTCTATCCTAGATGACGGTAACAAAATTTCAGTTGCTGTTAGTATTGACAAAAAAAATCTCAGTGCAAAAATAGATTTCACAGGTACATCTCCTCAACTTTCCAATAACTTCAACGCACCAACTGCAGTTTGTAAAGCAGCAGTTTTATATGTCTTTCGTACCCTAGTTGATGATGATATTCCTCTTAATGCAGGTTGTCTGAAACCATTAGAAATTATTATTCCTCAAGGTAGTATGTTAGACCCAAAATATCCGGCAGCAGTAGTAGCAGGAAATGTAGAAACTGCCCAAGGGATTGGAGATACCTTATACAATGCTTTGGGAGTAATGGCATCATCTCAAGGGACTATGAATAATTTCACTTTTGGTAATAGTAAATATCAATATTATGAAACTATTTGTGGGGGTTCTGGTGCGGGTATAGGCTTTGATGGGACCGATGCAGTGCATACTCACATGACAAACTCCCGGTTAACGGATCCCGAAGTTTTGGAATGGCGCTTTCCAGTATTATTGGAAAGTTTTGCTATTCGTTCTGGGAGTGGAGGTGAAGGTTTATATAAAGGTGGTAATGGAGTGATTCGGCGGATGGGCTTTTTGGAGCCCATGACTGCTGGAATATTGTCAGGTCATCGTGTCGTTTCTCCCCCTGGTGTAAATGGTGGGGGTGACGCTTTAGTAGGGAAAAACTATGTGGAACGGAGTAATGGGAAAGTTGAGGAGTTGGGGGGTACTGCCACTGTTGAGATGAATATAGGTGATGTATTTGTGATTGAAACTCCAGGTGGTGGGGGAAATAGTGGTTTGGTGAAATAATATTGCTTCTGTTAGATCATAAGGTAAAATAGATGAGAATAATCCTAGTAATGATTGAGGAACCATACATTGATAACCCGCGGAAAATCAAACAAATCTTGATTAATAGTCCAAGAAAATAGCCACTTGACTATCTGAAAATTATGGCAAAGATTCCAAGATCTTCTTACCATTTCTTTTCCTTGTAGCCAAACATCTTCAATGGGATTTTGTTCAGGAGCATTTGGAGCTAAACGAATACATCAGTTGGGCAACTAGATTTACTCTAACAAAAATAAAGCAATTAGATTACTTGCGCTGCAGTCGGGAACCTACAAATAATGTGCCTACGAATAGCAATCCCAGAATCATTGTTGGTTCTGGCACTCGAGTTGCTGTAGCTGTTGCATCTGGTTCAGAGGCAGCTCCCCAGATTTGTTGAGAATTCAAGCCAGAAATTTTCCTGACGAAAGTTCCAGTACCCGTTCCTAGATTGATTGCAAGTTGGTCTTGATATGCAGTATAGCCAAATAGGGTTTTATCATCACCAAAAGCAAGACCATAAACTGCTCCGTAACCAATATCACCAATTTTTGTGCCTACACCATCTCGTTTAATACTCCAGAGCGAATCGCCCGTAGAGGTAGCCCAAAAAAGATCGCGAGCCGCATCAAAAACAATATCCCCACTACTGGAAAAACCTGAGATCGAAGATATCTGCGATGCTGCACCCGAGCTAGTGTCAATGGAGTAGAAATTGGAACCCCCAGCGCCATACAGGATGCCATCATTGCTAAAACCTAGAGCATTAAGGCTTTTTCCTAAATTACCAACGTAGTTATTTATTCCTGAATCTAAATCTACTGAATACAGTTGGCTGAAAGTAATACCGAAGAGTTGCTCCTTTGGAGACAGAGCAATATCAGTAAAAGTTGGAGTTAATGCAACCTGAGTGTAAGACCCAGTTAATTCATCGACCTTGCCAACTTCATCACCGTTCGTTGACACATAGAAAGTCCCAGCTTGAGAAGAGGTTGTTAGTACAGATGTAGCTGCGACACTTAACAGTAGGCAGGATAGTAGTTTTTTCATAGCTTTACGAATGTGTTAATACTTCAAATTATAAGCCATATCTTGACAGTTTGCAAGACCCATTTAATTGGGATTTTATTCATA
>JAKQYE010000205.1 GCA_023356605.1 Trichodesmium sp. MAG_R02
TTATCATTGTCAAAATTGTGGGCAAGTTATGGACAGGGACTTGAATGGGTCAATCAATCTCGAAAATTGGACAAAAAATGCCGATAGCTTATGGGTGAACGCCTGTGGACTTGAAGGTGCCCTCTCCCTTGGTTGAAGCAGGAATTGAACAGCAAGCCTGTCTAGTTTTGTATAGGTTTCATGAAGCAAAAATCAGGAATTTACATAGATAATCGTAGATTTTTAAGAACAGTTCTCAACCATTAGAACAACTGTTGTCGGGTCAAAATTTCCTCAAGCTGACTCTCGTAGAAAAATTTATCTTCCCCAAAAGCAGGTTTGAGATTGTTCAACCAAGTAGCATCTGGATTAAAACTAGCAAAAAACGATCGCTTGCACCAGTCAGGTTCGCGACCTTGCAAAAAGGACAATACAAAAACCTTTTCCCCAGCAACTTCAGCAACACCATCAATAGCTACTTTTCCAGGCAAAGCTGACATTAACGGGCCTCTTGCGGTTCTTGCTAAACCAGACACTTGTTGTATCGCCTCTCGGTAAATATCGAAAACCCGCACCAAGGGAATTTCAAAATAAGCTTTTGCACCTGTTTGTCGCTCCACAAAAATATAGTAAGGAATACAGCCCAAACTCACCTGCATTTGCCACATTTTAGCCCAAGTCTCGGCGGAATCATTGATATGGCGTACTATGGGCGCTTGAGTCCTAATTTGTGCACCTGTAGAGCGAATCCGTCGAATTGCTTCAGTCGCAACTGGAGTATCCAATTCCTGCCAATGTTCATAGTGAGCCATTATTGCTAGATGTTTGCCTCGTTGGACTATTTTTTCAAATAAGCGCAAGGTATTATCAGCATCTTCATCAGTGACATAACGATAAGGCCAGAAAGAAATAGATTTTGTCCCAATCCGAATTGTTTGGATGTGATCGAATTTTGGTTCCAGTAAAGGTTCTATGTAAAGACTCAGTTGTCTTGCTTTCATTGTCATTGGATCGCCTCCTGTCAGCAAGACATCCCTGACTTCCTGATGTTGCTGCAGGTATTGTTGAAACATTCCTGATTCGCGGGTGGCAAATTTTAAGTCTTCAAGTCCCACAAATTGGGGCCAGCGAAAGCAGAAGGTACAATAAGCATGGCAAGTTTGCCCCGCAGCAGGAAAAATTAAGACTGTTTCTCGATATTTATGCTGAATTCCGGGGATAGGTTTGCCATTGAGGGTAGGAACATTGTACTTTTTTTGTCCTGCTGGATGAGGATTTAGTTGCTGACGAATCTTATTAGCTGCCTCTTTTAAAACAGCTTTAGGAACATTCTCTGTCATAAGCTGAATAATATGGTTATAGTCTTTTGAATCTAACATTTCTGGATGAGGGAAAGTCAACCGAAACATTGGATCCTCAGGAATATTATTCCAATCAATTAATTGTTCCAGTATATAATTATTAGTTCGGAAGGGTAAAACTTGAGCAACAGCCTTGATACCTAAGCGCTCTTGCTCGGAGAAATTACTCAATTGGGGTATAGAGTCTAGGTTGTTAGCCCCATAAAAATGTATTTCTAAGGATTTAATTTTGATATTCATAAATTTTACAGAGCATTCCTAATTTATAAAGTATTATCATTGTAACTTTTTCATGGTTTTATATATATTTTTTTAATTAAGATTGAGATAAGAATTGAGTAGAATAAAATTAAGTCAACTAGAAACTATTTTTAACCATACCTTACAGTTTATACTTAAGACAAAAGGTAATAAATTTTGTAGAAAATGGTGGTACGATTACCGAAGTAACTCATATATTTGGGATAGGAATAGCTTCGGTATATAGATGGTTATCTCGCCCAAAATTGGAAGAAACTAAGGTAAAACCTCGTAAAAAAAATTTAGATTAGAAAAAATGAGCAAAAGATGTAAAGCAAAATCCAGAATCGATCATTAGCAGACATAGCTAAAAAAAATGGATTTAATCCTATAGCTATATTTTATGCTTGGAAAAGAATTGAAATTACTAGAGAAAAAAATAACTTTGTTATAGATAAATCAATAGAGAAGAAAGAATAAAATCTTATCAGAAACTACGAAGTTTTGTCAAAAAAATTGGAATTAAAAGCTTTGTATTTATTGATAAATCAGATAACACCTAACACCTAAGACCTAAAACCTAAGACCTAACACCTAACACCTAAGACCTAAAACCTAAGACCTAACACCTAAGACCTAACACCTAACACCTAACACCTAAAAGAAGCAACTATGCTGGGAACTCCTGCTCCAATAAAAGGACGGGCAAGACCTACTATTCCATCACTGGTAATTTCTCCTAACCCGGTTTCGCAAGCACTTAACACAACTAAATCTGCTGTTAAGTTGAATTGATAAATGTCCCCTTCTCCTAAAAAACCTTGATCTTGTTCTGAAGGGGCAAAAGCTAAACGAGATGGATCTCCATGAGTAGCTAGATGGATGATGTTAGCATTGGGCATTTGTCTGATAATTCTGGATTTTGTTGCTCTTATACCTGTGATGGGAATAGTGTTTAATAATTGAGCGATAAGGCTATTATATTTAGAGTTAACTGAACTGAGATTTATATTGGCAAAATCAACTTTTCCTGTTGGTTGAACTACCCAGATATAAAGTTGTGGTTTGTAGGTTTCTTTCATGCCAGGATAATTAATACTTGTTGGCATATAGTACTTAACTAATGTTGCATTTTGCTGTTTGGCAATGGCTTTAATTTTATCAATATTAATAGATGATTCTTTATTTTTATTGATTAGATAAGAGAGTATGCGAGTACGACCATATTCAGCAAATTCTAAAGCTTCTGTATATTTTCCTTGTTTAATTCGCAATTCTGTTAATCCATGAGTAAAGCTTCCAGTTGCTCCTATTAAATAGCCGTCCCATAAACCAGATCCGTCTGTTCGTTCATTTTCAAGTAGATTTGCGATTGTCTTATTCCATGATTTATAATCATTTTTCATAGCCTCTAAAAACTTTTTCTCAGCTTCTTCTATTTTGCCATGTTGGAGTAATAATAATCCAAAATCTGACTGAATTGAAGAAAGATTAGAAGCAAAATCATCCTGAATATTACCTTCACTACTTTTTTTTCCTTCATAGTATTTTTTTATTGATTCTACTGCTTTTTGATATTGCCTAATTGCTTCAGGATAATCACCTAATTTAAAATACGTTAATCCTAGTCTATTATATGATACAAAAGGATAATAATTATAATCATTATTTAGAGACTGTTTCAGAGAATTAATTGCTTTGTTGTATTTTTGGGCACCAAAGTAAGCTAGATGTATTGGGTGAAGTATATGTGGGTCATCTCCCTTTGTTAAGCTTGTGAAACAAGCTTTAACTGCCTTTTCCCAAGCTTCAGCAATATTATAGCCTGAACATATAGCAGAATAATTACGATAATTACGAATTTTTCTCAGGGCTTCAATTTTTTCTAAGTCTTCTATAATAGCTTTTTTATCTGCTTTAGAAAAAGGCGCGTTAAATTTATCCAGACCGTCTAAATTCCTTAATATATATTCAATTTCTGCGAATGATGTTTTTTTTGTGATTTCTATTCGAGAAGGAGAATTAACCCACGAATCTTGCGCTAAAGCTGGAGGAATAAAAAACTTCTTTTGACTAAAACTTTCTAGAGGATTACCAATAATAGAAACTAAAGTAATTATTGCTGTTTTTGTTAACTGATAAAGCTTCATAATTAACGCTCCTTTAAATTGAAAAGATAATTGATCAGAATATAGCTGAACACAATATAAGTTATTAGGGTTTCTGAAATAGACTTCTACAAAATTGAGCCTCTGGAAGCAAGTCAAAATTCCCATTGTGGTATACACAATAAAATTTTGTAAGTAAAAATTTATATTGCAACATCCGCAATAAAACTATTTCAGACAGTATATGGAATTAAACTTTAAAATGCAGGCTTTTCTTGAGAATATTCCTCTAGTTGCCACCTATTCAAAACATTAGAAAAATCGTAATAAACTCGTTTACCTTCAGCAAAAGTATTAGGAGGTTCTTCCCCTCTTAATCTTGGCGGATTTGTAACAGGAAAATTCCGGCGGTTCATCAAATCTTGCACCACTAAATTTGGATCATCATTTGACTGCAAAGTGAAAAGCAAATCGTCATTAATAAAACCTTTTGAGCCGAAGTAAGTGAGTAAAAATTCTTATTGCCTATGGCACAATAAAACCTTGTCAGCAAAAATTTCTATAACAACATCCCTAATCAAACTATCTCAGACAATATTTGAGATTTAGATGAATTTATCTGATTGAGCCGAAGTAAGTGAGTAAAAATTCTTATTGCGTATGCCGCAATAAAACCTTGTCAGCAAAAATTTCTATAACAACATCCCTAATCAAACTATCTCAGACAATATTTGAGATTTAGATGAATTTATCTAATTGAGCCGAAGTAAGTGAGTAAAAATTTCTATTGCGTATGCCGCAATAAAACCTTTTGAGCCGAAGTAAGTGAGTAAAAATTCTTATTGAAAAATGTTTGCTCCTTTAGGTATGAAGTAATCAAAAATGTTTGCTCCTTTAACATTTACACCGAAGTTCTAATCGTGACTTATTTTAGAACTGGTTGGAAAATTGTTTACTACCAAAATTAAACCTAGGACAAGTTATTATATTGGATAATGTGAATTTTCATAAATCAATTTATATAGAAGAATTAGTTGCCAAACGAGGGTTTGAAATTTCGTATTTACCACCCGAATCACCAGATTTTAATAAGATAGAACCCTGGTGGTTTGTGTTAAAAAATTGGATCAGACAAAGACTCAAGGAATTTAATAATTTTAGAAACTGTGTTGATGCAGCATTCATGGAAAATCCTGAAGTTTTTCCGTAGTAGTTAAATCAATTATTCCAAGGAATTAAATTTCAAGGAGCGAGTCTATAAAACTTGAAGATAAGCATGGTTGCATGGGGTGAAACCAAGATGCGATAACAGACCGTCTGATGTCAGCTATGGTAGGTAAAAACATATTTGGCTCACGAGAGAGGAACTGAGTTGCGATCGCAAATCAAAGATGTAGGTCATGTAGCAGGGCTTATGCTATACATAAAACATTAGTAGTATGCAAATATGCAACTACTCATTGCTATGCTTTTCTAGCACTGAAACACTAACAACGGTTATTTACCCTAGGACAAAAGTTTATTTTTGAAGTATCCCCTACTCTCAAGCGATCGCAACCTAAAGGACGGTGGGACTAGACTTACAGCACTTTTTAAATTGATAAACCATATCGTCACAACCAAAACCTTGTAGGGAGGTTCCATGGAAGGTTCCTACTGTGGTCTACCAAAATGAAAGCCACTGTAATTTGCTGTGACCGCTAAGTAGAAAAAGTTACAGGACTTACGCAGTGCCGCCATATATAGTGCATTTTTGACAATAAATTCAAATATTCACACTACAAGTAGTGCCTTTACGTAAGTCCTGAGTTAATTAAGTTTTACAGCGCTTTTTATATGAGTGCACCACAAAAGTGTAAAATGTGACTAAAGACAAAATAGTTATGTAGAGCGATCGCTCTTCCAAAAAAAAATGGCTAGACCATATTCACCAAATTTACCTCTTCGTATGATTAGAACCTATCAAAATTAAGAAGGTTCTCAACGTCAAATAGCACAAAGATTTCAAGTTTTTTTTACAACTAATATGCTCATGTCATTATTATCTAATAATTAAAGATTTTCAGCAAATTAATTTAACAATCTATAACTTGATTTTAATATATATAGCCATTTCAAATTATATTGGAAAACTTTTTCTGCACCAAACGCGAGTTATAGCAAAAAATACTTGTCTCAATTCTTTATTAAAATGACTATATTAGAAGTAATATCTATCCGAAAAAAAACTAATTTACAGCGGTTTTCATTTCAGTAGACCATAGTATGAACCTTCCTAGAAAGGTCTCCATAAGGTTTTGTTTGTGACGATGTGGTTTATCAATCTGAAAAGCACTGTAAGTAATTGACAATTTCCTAGTTGACAGTACCCTATGTATAGCGTACCTGCGTAAGTCCTGTATTAAAGACAATTATTCACTCAAAAAAATTGATTTAATGACAAAATCTTTGCCAGCAAAAAAATTACCATTAACAGAATTTAAGTATTTAACAATTTAAACTATGAAACTCGATAAATTACAAATAAAAAAACTGGAACAGTTTCTCTAAATCATTAAAAATGATACTTATCCCGAACCTCCAAACCTACTTCATAGCCAAATAACTCAACAAATGTTTGATGTATGTTTGAAACAAATATCTTTACCTGCTCAACCAAAAATACTAGATATTGGTTGCGGTCAAGGCGTGGCTTTGGAGATATTTTAAAAACATGGTTTTGCACCAATTGGAATTACTTTAAATAAAGAAGATGTAGCTATTTGCCAACAAAAAGGTTATCAAGTTTATCAAATGGATCAATCATTTCTAGAATTTGCAGATAACTATTTTGATTTTGTTTGGTGCAGACATTGTTTAGAACATAGCATTTTTCCATATTTTACTTTACAGGAAATTTATAGAGTTATTAAACCTGAAGGTTATTTATATCAGGACTTACGCAGTGCCGCCATATATAGTGCATTTTTGACAATAAATTTAGATATTTACACTACAAGTAGTGCCTTTACGTAAGTCCTGTTTATATATAGAAGTACCTGTTCCCGATACAAGTTGCCAACATCAAACTAATAAAAATCGCTATAGTGTATTGGGTAAAAGTATGTGCTTAGATTTAATTAAAAGAAGTTAATTTTACATTTTACAAATATTAGATATTCAATTTAATGTGCCTGCTGGTCCTGATATTTATTGGGCAATGATTCAGAAGAAAAGTAG
The DNA here is from genome assembly GCA_023356605.1 of Trichodesmium sp. MAG_R02. Taxonomy (GTDB): domain Bacteria; phylum Cyanobacteriota; class Cyanobacteriia; order Cyanobacteriales; family Microcoleaceae; genus Trichodesmium. Next base: position 6,908 of record JAKQYE010000205.1, read on the forward strand.
TTCTACTATAATTTTGGAAAATTCTGTCAAAATCATCAATTTTTAATGGCAATCTAACTCTGATAATCACAAAATTAAGCTTTTTCTAGACTCTAATGAATTTACCCAAAAACTGATGCTTGACTGTTTTGAAAAGGGGCAAGCCTATGAGTCGGAAATTTTTAAATGAATTTCCCAGTTTCTCGAAAAAAATGATTGTTTTATTGATATTGGTGCTCATGTTGGATATTATTCGGTTTTGGCTGCAAAAATAGTGGGAAGTAAAGGGAAAGTATTTGCTTTTGAGCCGGAATTATCAAATTATCAAAAAACCTTAGAAAATATCACTCTTAATCATCTAAATAATATCAAACTATTTAATCTGGCTGTGGGTTCAGAAACTAAGCAAACACAAATATTTGTTAATCAAGATAATGATGGCGGTCATGCTCTGTGGGATGTAGGTAAACATCCATTCAATAAAAAAAGTTTGAATAATCAAACAATGCAAAATACTCAACTATCTACACTAGATAATATTCTCAGTCAATCTGGAAATATTACTAATTTAAAAATGATAAAAATTGATACTGAAGGAGCAGAACTTAATGTAATTAAAGGAGCCGTAAATACAATTAATAAATATGATGTTCCATACATTATTTGTGAGATTAATAGATTTGGTTTACAGCAAATGGGAACTAATGAAACTGAACTCCGGGAATTTATAAGTTCTTTGGGCTATGAAACTTATTTGCTCGTTTCAAACAACAGTAGTAACCAGTTAGTTAAGTTACCCATTGGCAAGTATTATCAAACATCCCATGTTTTTAATGTTCTATTTACCAGACTAGATTTTATATCTCAATAGTTTTCAAAAGCAGATAAGTTAAATATATAGTTGTTTTAATTTAGATTGAGGCAACTATTTGTTGCTATAACTAAGTTTCAATATAAAAAGTGTTTTACTTTTATTTAAAATAACTATATTATTACATACTCTAAAAAATTCTGAAAATACTATTATTTCAAGTATCATTAATTAACTATAGCAATTCTAAATATGCGCGGACTGATATAGATACTAATAACTAATAACTGATAATTGAACAGAACTTATAAATCAAATAAAACAGAATGTAATACCTCTTGATGAATCAGCGATCGCTCCCGAAAAAAATCTATTCTATCTGACAACAAAGCTTCCCCATTTGCATAATTATCAATCCAAGTTTTACTAATTAAAGATGGATCTTCTGGAAACTCTGATAACTCCCATCCAGGGATTTTCAAATCAGTCATTAACTGACTAACTTTCGGATCGTAATTAATAGCAAAACAGCGACATTCTTCTGCAGAACCCATGATTAAACTGTGGAAACGCATACCTATCACCATTTCCACTCCTCTAAAAACTCCCTTCAAAACTCTAGGGTCTTCTACCATTAAAATCTTGCTATTATCAGGTAATTTTTGATGAATAAACTCTGCAATTTTTAAATCTTTCATTGGTTGAAAAGGTAATAACAAAATAAACGTTTGAGTTGCCTTTTGAAAAGAAATTAAAGCTTGAGTTAAAGTTGCTAAAAATGGGGGAGTAAGTCGAGGATGGGGTCTCAAACTCACTGCTACTCTTGGTGCAGGTAAACTCCAAAGACCAGGGACAGGGGAACTTTCCAAGGCCCAAACCGGGTCAGGAGCTAAAGTTAAAGGAATGTTCCATTTAGCAACTATTTCTGCTGAACCTGCATCCCTTACACTCACAATATTACAACCCTTTAAACATTGTTTTGCCAAAAATCGGGTAGTTAGTTGATTTAAAGGCCCAATCCCTTGGGCCCAGGCAATAGTTTTTAAGCCCATTTTTTGAGCAACTGCCATTAATCCAGCATAATAAAAAGGACTAGCAATACTGGTAGCATCTTGAATGAGACTTCCACCACCCCAGATAAATATATCTGAACGTCTCATGGCTTGGAGAATGGTAAATGTATTAAGGCGATCGCCCGCTTCAACTTGGTAGCGTTGTTTTGTTTCGGAGGGGTTGCCAGACAAAACATAAGGTTGAATATTATCGGGCAACATCTGCAACAAAGATGCTAATAATGCCTCATCCCCACCATTTCCTTTTCCGTAGTACCCACATAAAATTGCCCGCATTTGTTTGAGTTATTTCCTATTTTGATTTAACCTGATAAAAAAGGATGAGTTAATACTTGAAAGTTTATATTTTTTAGATATGCATGCTTTATCAATACCCACTTGGATTATTCATATTTCTAGCGTTATCGAATGGGTAGCTGCCATCTGGTTTATTTCGAGTTATGGTAATACTACCCATAATCGTGCTTGGTATGGTTTATCTTTTGCCATGTTACCTGCATTAGTTAGTGCTATGTGTGCTTGTACTTGGCATTATTTTGATAATGACCCTAATTTAGAATGGTTGGTTACTCTCCAAGCATCAATGACTCTATTGGGAAATTTTACCCTATTAGCTGCTGCTTGGTGGATATTTTCTGAGAGCAAAAAGCAAGAGATAGATAGTAAAAATTAAAACCTTTACTTACTTGTGAAAAAAAAATTGTAGGAGTCTGGTTTCCAAATACCATTTAATTTGGGCTTGGAAAGCAAATTCTTACGGTAAAATATGACAACCTCAACACAGATTATTATACTTTACACTGCAATTTATAATATTTATAAAAATATGATTTCTAAAGATACTTTATTTGCTCTTTCTTTATTTCCCTATTTAGGTTTTCTTTGGTTTCTCACTCGTTCGGGTCAAGCACCTCGTTTAGCTTTAGTTGGATTTTATGGCACCTTAGTATTTGTGGGTGTTACTATTCCTGCTGGAATTTATGCTCAACAAGTTTATGGTGAAGCTTTAGCAAATATTGATTGGTTACATGGCAGTGCTGAAGTATTTTTGACTCTATCTAATATTTTAGTAGTGTTAGGTTTTAGGGAGGCTGTTTTAAAAAAGGAAGAAGGAAGAAAGAAGAAAGAAGAAGGAACAACTTATTAGTAAATTTCTAGAAAAGAGGGAATAAATATTGGGGCAATAGGAAAAAGTAATTAATAATTTCTGGATAAGAATTAATCGTATTTTTTATTTTTGAAGATATCTGTTAGTAAATCTCATTAGACAGCAGATTTTAGGTAAATGCTGGAAATCATGTCTTGCGGGCATCTTGTCCGCGGGATGTACCTAATAAGAAGGTGAAGAGCTCTAAGACAGAAGTCAATAACTTAATAGTCATTATTACTTTTAACTATTATTATTAATTCTTAATTCTTAATTATTAGCTATTAGTTATTAGTACTTGGTATAGGAGAAATATTGAATATATTAACAAAGCCTAATATATAGCAATCCTATGAGTGTTCGTGGCAAAAATCCTACTGCTTTTTATGGAACAGGGAACAGGGAAAAGAGAAGAGGTAAGAGTTTTAAAAGTTTTATTTACTTTTTGATTTGTCGCAACCTATGCGCGGACTACTATATTTAACATACTAATCCTAAAGGTGTTATTTTTATCTCAACCCTCCAGGAGTTTCCTAAACCAATGAATCCAACTTACTTCTTGACATATACAAGCTTGAAGATAACACAGTTGATCTAATAAGATTTTGCCATATTCTGGCTTTATTTTATATTAGTTGTTAAGTGATTAAATAACTATAGATATGAATGGGAATACATTTTTTTTGCCATCAAGACATATAATTTTCAGTGCATTTTTAATAATTTCTACAACAGTAAAATCTCTCATGTATTTACATAAATTTATGCAATTTATTAAGCTTTTGTGCATTGAAACAATAAATTGATTGTATACCTCCCTTGAGAAAAAAAACTTCTAAATTCTAAATTCTAAAGTATTTTATTACTTTACATGCATCTTTTTCCTCAGCATGACCTAAGAAAAGAGCTCGAGCTAACTGCTAATAGCTGAATGCTTACCTTATTTTAATGCTGCCAGAACATTTTATGAAACCTGAATCATTCTTATAAATTCCCTCGGAAATAGCAAGAGTAATTAAAGAGTTATAAACAACTCCCGCCGGAAATTATGGTCTGGGTTGATATTGAGAATAAGGTTATTAAATAATCTAGGAGTTGGTTTAGGGTTATATTCAAAAAAGTTATAATACTTATTTAATACCTTTTTTGTTACTACTCAAACTATTTGAGTATTTGAGTATAGCTTGAAAAATTATACCAAATTTAAGATGAATAATAGACCTCGTGAAATACTTAATCAATTGATTCAAAAAGATGGGATAACCCGATATAGGGAACCCAAAAAATGTAAAGCTATACTATCAGATTTATGTGGAGAATATCCAAAGGAAATCTCGGTCCTTGTTGTGGCTTTGGAAGAAAAAATTATAGATGAGTTGGAAAAAAATGCT